>NZ_JAWLCK010000059.1:0-17074 GCF_041687175.1 Lutispora sp. | reverse complement strand
ATATCTAATGCAAAAAATAAAGCAGCACTTGCTATATGCAAGTGCTGCAAAATTTATGAATGAGGGGGAGGAATAAAGAGTATTAGCACTAATTTACCAATAATCCTTGTAATGTAATTATATACAAAAATCATGAATAATGGTATAGCAAAACCCCATTTGTTACAACAAATTTACAAGTTACAATATTTTTCAACATCCACTTCCTTGAATCTGTTCCAAAAGCTTGTCAAACAACCTATACATATATTTCTGTTCTTGGATTATATGCTCTATAAGAGTCTGCCATACTCTATCCTCCCTACCTACATCTTCTAGCTCCTCATACAGCCTTATAGCTTCTCTATCAAGCTGCAGAAACCTTCTGCACAGTTCAATAACCCTCATCTTTGAATTAGGTAGTACATAATATGAAAAATTATAATTTTGTCTGTATAAATTTCTAACTCTTCTGTTCAGAACTGAAAATCTTCTGTTTATATCATTCAAACCTAGGACCAATTCTTCCGTAAGTTTTTTATCTGTCAGCTCTGCTACAGTCTTTAAGAATATGGGATGTTCACTGGATATTTCTGTCCATATATTGAGTTCATTGATAACACAATTGATGCCTGTAACTACCGCTAAACAATACATAAAGACCCTCCTTCAGAACTTATTAAAAAAAGATTATTTATTACTAAATATATGATTGAGAATTAAAAATATTAGAACTGGACAAAATGAGCAATATTTATGATTTAAATAATAATCTGAAAAAATAATACATATATGATAAAATAAGATATAATCAAAATTGGAAAGGGGTTGAAAGCTATGGGAGAAATGATTAGAGTTTCTCTAGACAATGGCCGGGCTTACCAATATCCCAAATCCACAAATTTGCTAAAGATTGCAGAGGATGTACAACATGAATACAAGCATAGGATCCTGGGTGCTATAGTCAATAATAACCTTAGAGAATTGGCATATGCTTTGGAAGAGGACTCAAATGTTAAGTTTGTGGATATCACTTCTTCCTATGGAAATAGATTTTACACGAGAAGCCTGAGCTTTTTATTCATAATAGCTGCTAAGGAAGTACTGAAGGGCTGCAAGGTTGCGGTGGAGCACTCATTAAGTAAAGGCTTATATTGTGAGATACATAACTCTGATCCCCTGAATGAAGAATTAGTAAAAAAAATTGAAGAGAAAATGAGAGAAATAGCAGATAAAGATTTACCTTTTGTTAAGAGAAAATACTCAAAATCTGAAGCCGAAAAGCTTTTTTCTCAGACTAGCCAATATGATAAGCTGGAGCTTTTAGAACACAGAAAAAAGGATTCTATCAATATATATAGCTGCATGGATTATCATGATTACTTCTATGGTTATCTTGTTCCTTCTACAGGTTACTTGGATAAATTCGAATTATTATACTACCCACCAGGAGTTGTGTTGCGATTCCCAACAAGAGATAACCCGAGAGAAATACCCGAGTTTTATGATCAGCCGAAGCTCTTCAGTATTTATCGAGAGTTTGAAGAGTGGGGTAAGATAATGGAGATAGAAAATATAAGTCAGTTAAATGACTATATATTAAAGGGTAAGATAAATGATCTTATTTTGATAGCAGAAGCTCTACATGAAAAGAAACTAGCCCAAATTGCAGATAGCATATGTTCTTCCAAAGAGAAGAAAAAACTCATACTAATATCCGGACCATCTTCTTCTGGAAAGACCACATTTACTCAAAGATTGTCCATACAATTAAAGGTAAACGGACTGAAAACAGTAGCCATATCCATTGATGATTTTTTCAAAAACAGAGAGGATACACCAAAGACTCCTGAAGGGGAATATGACTTCGAAACCATTGAAGCCATAGACATTGATTTGTTCAATGAACTTATAAACAAGCTTATAGCAGGTGAAGAAGTGGAACTTCCTTATTTTAATTTCCACACCGGTAGTCGAGAATGGAGAGGAAGAAGGCTTAAAATATCCGATGAGCATGTGCTTCTTGTGGAAGGCATACATGGATTAAACGAGAGGCTGACTCAGCACATTGACGATAAAAAGAAATACAAGATATACATTAGCCCTCTTACCCATCTAAATGTGGATAATCATAACAGAATACCTACTTCAGACCTGAGATTGATAAGAAGAATGGTCAGGGATTATCAATTCCGTTCAACCGATGCACTGACAACCATTAGAAGATGGGATTCTGTGAGAAGCGGAGAGGATAAATATATTTATCCATATCAGGAAGCAGCGGATATAATGTTTAACTCATCCTTGGTATACGAGCTTAGCATACTTAAGAATATAGCTATGCCTCTACTGCAGAAAATTGACAAGACCATGGTTGAATATGTGGAGGCCAAAAGGCTCATAAAATTCCTGGACTACCTGCTGCATGCGGATGCAAAGTTTGTACCTAATAATTCTATACTTAGAGAATTTATTGGCAATAGTTGCTTTCACGTATAAGAAAAAAATAGGTTTAGGGAGGGTAGTTTATCATGGATCTTGTTCACCTCTTACAGGTATATAATGATGTAGAAGCGGATATAGTAGAGGGATTTCTTAAAGAGTGCGGTATTGTTTCCATGAGAAAGTATAAAGGAATTAAGGGGTATATGAAGGTGATAATGGGCACAACATTGGGAGTGGATATTTTCGTAAAGCCTGAAGACTATGAGCAAGCTAAGGAGATATTGGAAAGCATAAATCTCAATGAAGAATATTCAGACTATCCCAGCAACTACGAAGAGTAAAAGGTGTATGTCAAGTATGCCGGAAAACGGAGGGTAGAAAATGTTTGATGTTATGGGCTTTATCTCAGAACTGGAAAAGGAATGCTCTGATTTTAAGAGAAACCTGAACCACATGGATGCGGAAGAACAGATGGGTTTAATAAAGCTGGCTTGTTCTCATATTTATCCACAGGATGAGTTGATTGAAGAACTGCTTCAATCTAAGAAAGACAACAGAAGCTTAGTAGTAAAGTTCGGCATGGACCCAATGGATACTGATATCATGATAGATCACATGGTACCTATAGTTCTTCTCAGCAAATTGCAGAGGATGGGTCATAAAATCGTGTTTTTGATAGGAGATTTTACGGCTCTTATAGGTGATCCATCGGACTCAAGTATTAAGCAGAAAAAACTTAATAAGAAGAAGATAGAAGCCAATGTAAAAAATCTGAAGAAGGATTTATCTCGATTCATTGAAACTACTAAAATTGATATGCCTTTCAATAGCTCCTGGCTTAATGAATTAAAGCTACCGGATCTTATGGAAGTAATGATGAATTTGGAGGTTTCCTCTACACTAAATCGAGAAGATTTCAGAAAAAAGCTTAGTAATGATGAAGAGGTATCTTATGCCGAGTTGATGTATTCCTTGATGATGGGATTTGACACACTGCAGATTAAACCTGATTTGGAACTGGGAAGAGAAGATCAATTTGATAATTTGCACATGTGCAGAAGGATGATGGAAGCAAAGGGAATGAAGCCTGAGGTTATTATGACTACATATGCACTGCCACAGGGTAATATATTTTCAATAGATGAGGATCCTGTAAATATTTTTCATAAGATTGGGAAGCTTGAGGACAGATATGTCCTGCTTTGGTACAAGCTTCTGACTGAAATCACTCCTGCTACTGCCATGGAATTGGAAAGAGCTATATACAACAGTTATGTAAATATGGAGACAATCAAAGAAGTACTGGCCAGAATAATAGTGAGCAAACTCTATGGTGAAGAAGAAAGCAAACTGGCTTATATTGAATATATAAAGGACATAGTAAAAAACTCACCAACTAAAGAAATTAGAATGATACATGGAAGCAAGATGACAATAGGAGAGTTTATTGCAGCATCAACAGATTTTACATTACCGGAAGCGGAAGACATGGTAAGGACAGGAGGAGCCAGGGCTTTAAGCTGTGATGGAGGTTGTCTAACATATGTATTGAATAGCGATGCAGATATAAGCACCATATTTTTTGATAAATTTTATATAATTGTTGGAGATAAGCTTGTCCTGAGGATTACAAAATAATATTAACAGATAATCAAAATATTACACTCATATATTTTGCTCCTGAGCAAAAAATATTATAGATTTAATGTAACAAGGGGTGAATATATGAAATATATAAAGAACAAGCTTACTATTATGTTCATCATACTTGGTATTACTGTTATTTTTTCTGGCTGTATCAATAGAAGAATGCCAGATAATACCTATGATAATAATAGAAAAGATAGTGGAAGTTATAGCCCCGAGCTTGGAACTCCGGCAACAGAAGCAGATAATATTGCACAGGCAGTAAGCAAGATTCCTGGCATTAAGAATGTGACCGCAGTTACCAATGGAAATATAGCATATATAGGAGTTAATTTGGATACAGATAGCGGAATAGATAATACTTCTGAAATTCAGCAAATAAAAGAGGAAGTAGCCAATACAGCAAGAAGCGTGGATTCAGATATAGACACAGTATATGTTAGCGCAGATGCAGATTTTATTCAAAAGATAACGAGAATATCAAATGATATAAGAAATGGCAAGCCTGTTGAAAGTTTCAGGGATGAGCTTGATAGAATTGTTAAAAGAGTAACACCTGAGAAACAGTAATAGGAAATGAAGAACATGAATTAAATATACTAGAAAAACTAAGATCTAGGACATGATTTCCTTAGGTCTTAGTTTTTTTAAATATATTTTTATTACAAATAATATACGAAATTATATATATTATGCTTGATATTTAACAAACAATTGTTGTATGATATAAGTATACAAAGTATTTATTTGGAGGGGTTGCAATGGATAAAGAGGAAGCAGTAATAAGTATTCATAAGCTGAACTATGTATATCTTGCTATGAATAAATGCTTAATAGATGATTGGGAGAAGATAGTTCAAATGGGAGGGCTTACATATCCTCAATCAAAACTTCTGATAATACTGAGAGAAAACGGTGAATGTACAATGTCAATGATAGCAGAAAAAGGTCTTTGGCATATGTCAACAGTAACTGAACTTGTAAACAGAATGGAAAAGGAAGGCTATGTGAAAAAACAAATAGATCACATAGATAAGCGTGTGGTCAAAGTTCATATAACACAACAAGGTATTGATGTGCTTGACAATACAAAGAAATTATATTATAAATATTCTGATGCATTCAATGCTTTGTTGGATATGGATAAAAAAGAATTGGATAAAGCTTTTGATACCATTGCTAAAATATGCAGAGGTATAAAACATGTAACAGGACCATGTCCTCTGTCTATGGCATTGGAGAAAGTGGAGAATCCTACATGTAATTGCATCGAGGTTATGAAAAGCGTTTGGTGAGGAGTGAGGAATTATGAAACCAAAGGTATTAAAAAAAGGAGATACTATAGGTTTGATAGCGCCATCAAGCTCAGTTCCGGAAAGTAAAGCCAAGGCTTGTATAGAGTGGGTGAAGTCTGCCGGATATAATGTTAAATGGGGTGAATCCATATTTCAATCTAGAGGATATCTGTCAGGAAGTGATGAGCTAAGAGCACATGATATAAACATGATGTTCGGTGATAAGGAAGTAGATGCTATATTCTGCATAAGAGGCGGATATGGCACTATGAGGATTCTTGATATGATTGACTATGACTTAATAAAAAATAACCCTAAAATATTTATAGGTTATAGCGACATTACAACCCTTCATACTGCATTTTTGCAAAAGACTGGTTTGATAACATTTCATGGACCTATGGTAGCTAGTTTTGCCAAAAAGGGATTGGACAAACTAAGCAAAGACTATTTTGATAGAGCATTGATGAATCCAGAGCCTTTGGGAGACATAATCAATCCACCGGATGTTCCAATAAGAGCATACAATGGAGGAGCTGCAACAGGTAAAATAGTTGGGGGAAATCTTTCCCTCCTTGCAGATACTATGGGCACACCCTATGAGATAGATACAAAGGGCAAAATACTTCTCATAGAAGAAGTGGGAGAAAGACCCTATAATCTTGATAGGATGCTTTTGCAGCTTAAGCTTGGAGGAAAATTTGAGGATGCTGTTGGTATTGTTATCGGAGATTGGGCAGATTGTGAACCGGAGGAAGGAGAGGAAAGCCTGACAATTGACGAAGTCATTGAAGATATTGTTGTGCCCTGCGGCAAGCCTATACTCTCAGGGTATAAGATTGGACACTGTTCACCAAATATCACCATACCTATAGGTGTTGAAGCCCATATAGATTGTGAAAACATGCGATTTGCAATTACTGAAGCAGCAGTTGTATAAATAAAAAGCAATGGGAAGCAAAAACAACCGTCCCCATTGCTTTTTTTATAACTGATTCAGTACCTCGTCTACAGCCTCAGTCAAAATTGGATCCAGGGTTTTTGCCTTTTCTAATTCTTCTTTTCCTCTATTTATATCTCCTGTTTCTACATATAATAAACCTCGTAAATAATGACCTCGAGGAGCATCCAATGCTATTATGTCATCAGCATAATCAAAAGCCTCTGTATACTTATCCTGAGAAGCAGTTGCCACAACTAATGACCATAGAGTTCTCAGTCTTATATAGTTATCCTTTGGCTTCAGGCTTAAAATTTCTTTACCCAATTTATCAGCTTCCTTATAAGAACCTTCAGATATAAGTCTATCTAATTCTTCAACCTTTATTATGGACAGGTTTTGGGGATTGTTGAATCCATAGATAAGGGAAGAGGCAAGAACAAAAAGTGTGATAATAATGAAAACAGGTCTTCTCAACCACTTTAAGGATGTACCTTTTAATTTTACAATTCCGGCTGCCAGAAAGCCCCCCAATAATCCTCCTAAGTGCGCAAAATTATCTATTCCTGGTTGAGTGAACCCATAGACAATATTTATGATTATGGTGATTATTATATTATGGCCAAAATAACCTCTGAAAAGTCTGGGATTTTCAACACCGAAATATAAAAGGGCTCCAAGGAGACCAAATATGGAACCGGAGGCGCCTACACCGGGATTAGGAGAAAATATAAAGCTTATTATATTGCCAAAGATTCCTGCCAATAGATATATTACCATGAATTTACCATGACCATACAATCTTTCCGCAAGGCTTCCGACCCAATACAAAGAATAGCAGTTAAGGAGCAAATGCATGATGCTTGCATGCAGAAAGATGGGAGTGACAAAGCGCCAGTATTGACCTGACATTATATCAAGATTTACTTTAGCTCCAAAAATATATAGTGCTTCATTAAAATCTATACCTGTCAAAGCTGAATAAACAGTTATGGCTATATATATTGCAGCATTAATAATGATAAGCCAAGTAGTTAAAGTTGCTTTTGGAGGCTCTACATATATTATTTCGTTTGTATCTTCAAATCTATTTTCCATGTCATCCATAAAAACTTCCTCCAATACTTTTATTATGTTTTACTTTATATCATGTAATAATAATAATCAATATAAATTCAATGATTAATGATATAGTTTAGTAGGATGAAATTATGTTTATCATATAGTAATATATATATGGACAATAGTTATGATGAATAATTAAGATTATGAGTATGCTTTTAAGAATAAATTGGAAATAATAAATTGTACGAAGAAAGGGACAATAGAAGAAACAATGTAGAAAAAATAGCAAAAATGCTTGATATGGACTTCCATTGTGTTATAATAAAGTGGTCAAACTGGGATTATTATTTTATTGTTTAAATTTAGTTTATATATAAGGAGGATACCGATGAGCTCTAAATTAGAAAAATTAGAAAAAAACGTTGCTACATTAGAAATAACAGTTTCAGCAGAAAAGCTGGAGGAAGGAATAGCAAAAGCATATATAAAAAATGTTAAGAAGTTTAATTTGCCCGGTTTTAGAAAGGGAAAAGCACCAAGAAAGCTTATTGAGAAATATTATGGTGAAGGAGTATTTTATGAGGACGCCATAAACGAAGTGTGTCCTGATGCTTATAATGAAGCAGTAAAGGAACATGATCTTCACCCGGTTGATAGACCCACTATAGATATAATAGATATTGAAAGTGGAAAGGGAATAGTATTCAAAGCAGAAGTCACTGTAAAACCAGAAGTTCAACTGGGAGATTACAAGGGAATAGAAGTTGAGAAAAAAGAGTATAATGTTACAGATGATGATATTTCTAAGGAATTGGAAATTCTCAGAGACAAGAATGCCAGAATAATTGATGTCACTGACAGACCTGTTAAAATGGGAGATATAACAACCATAGATTTCAAAGGTTTTGTCAATGATGAACAATTTGAAGGCGGTACAGCAGAAAACTATAAGTTGGAAATCGGTTCAGGTCAATTCATACCAGGTTTTGAAGAACAGTTGGTAGGAGCAACCATAGGCAATGAAGTTGATGTAAATGTCACATTCCCTGAAGACTATAGAGCTGAGGAATTAGCAGGCAAACCAGCTCTTTTTAAGGTTACTGTAAAAGAGATCAAAGAAAAGGAATTGCTGCCTTTAGATGATGAATTTGCAAAAGATGTAAGCGAATTTGATACCCTAGATGAGTTAAAAGAAGACATAAAGAAGAAAAAGACTGAAGAAGCAGAGAGAATTGCTAAGAGTGAGTATGAAAACAATGTTATCAAAAAGGTTGTTGAAAATGCCGAAGTTGACATTCCAGATGTAATGATAGATAATCAGGTTGAATCAATGCTTAATGATTTTGATTATCAGCTTAGATATCAAGGTTTGGATTTAAATTCATATATGAAATATATGAACATAGGCTATGAGGAGATGAAAGAATCCTATAAAGATACTGCTAGGGATCGAGTTAAGACTCAACTTGTGTTAGAAGCCATTACTAAGGCAGAAAGCATTGAAGTTACAGAAGAAGAACTGGAAGAAGAGATTGAAAAGACTGCAAAACAGTACAATCAAGATGTTGAAAAGTTTAAAAAGGCATTAAAGGAAAGAGATATTGAGTATATCAAAGAAGGATTAGAGGTACAAAAAACCATCGACTTTTTAGTCAATAACAGTGTTAGCAAATAGCGATATACATTGGTAAGGAGGTTTTTTTATGAGTCTAGTTCCTATAGTAGTAGAGCAAACTAATAGAGGGGAAAGATCCTATGATATTTATTCAAGACTGTTAAAGGATAGGATAGTTTTCCTAGGTGATGAGGTCAATGATGTAACCGCTTCTTTGGTTGTTGCGCAGTTGCTATTTTTGGAAGCAGAGGATCCTGAAAAGGATATTAATCTTTATATTAACAGCCCAGGTGGATCAATAACTGCAGGCATGGCAATATATGATACAATGCAATTTATAAAGCCTGATGTTTCAACCATATGTATCGGTATGGCTGCAAGTATGGGAGCATTCCTGCTGGCTGCAGGTACCAAGGGTAAAAGATTTGCATTGCCAAATAGCGAAATAATGATACATCAACCCCTAGGCGGTGCAAGAGGTCAGGCTACTGATGTTATAATTCATGCTGAAAGACTTATAAGGACCAAAAAGACATTAAATAGAATTTTAAGTGAAAAGACCGGCCAACCCTTGGAAAAGGTTGAAAAAGACGTGGAGAGAGATTATTTCATGTCATCAGAGGAGGCTAAGGCTTACGGTATAATTGACGACATTCTAATAAAGAGAAAGTAAAAGAGGTGTATGTATGGCCAAATTTGAGGATAAGAAACAGCTCAAATGCTCCTTTTGCGGTAAGAATCAGGATCAGGTCAGGAGACTTATTGCGGGACCAGGAGTTTATATTTGTGATGAATGCATAGAGCTTTGCCAAGAAATTATTGATGAAGAATTCGAGGATGAAGTAGATTTAGATGTTAAAGATGTACCTAAACCTGCGGACATTAAGGATTTCCTGGACAAATATGTAATAGGGCAAGACGAAGCAAAAAAATCAATGGCTGTAGCAGTGTATAACCACTACAAGAGGATAAATTCTGATGATAAATACGATGATGTAGAGCTTCAAAAAAGCAATATTGTACTGATTGGGCCCACAGGTTCCGGCAAGACTCTATTAGCTCAGACTTTGGCCAAAATGCTTAATGTGCCTTTTGCCATTGCTGACGCCACTTCTCTTACGGAAGCTGGATATGTAGGTGAAGATGTAGAGAACATATTGCTTAAACTTATTCAAAATGCAGATTATGATATCGAAAGAGCAGAAAAGGGCATAGTTTATATAGATGAGATTGATAAGATTGCCAGAAAATCTGAGAATCCTTCCATTACAAGGGATGTATCAGGCGAAGGTGTTCAACAGGCTCTTCTTAAAATACTAGAGGGTACTGTAGCCAGTGTACCGCCTCAAGGCGGGAGAAAACATCCTCATCAGGAATTTATTCAGATTGACACCACAAACATATTGTTTATATGTGGGGGAGCCTTTGATGGATTAGATAAGATTATTATGAATAGAACAGGAAAAAAATCCATGGGCTTTGTGGCTGATATTCAATCCAAAGGCAGCAAGGATGTTGGAGAAATATTAAAGAATATACTCCCTGAAGATTTGCTGAAATTCGGTCTTATACCCGAGTTTGTAGGCAGACTTCCCATCATTGTTACACTAAATTCCCTTGATGAGGAAGCTCTAGTTCAGATATTGAAGGAGCCTAAAAACGCACTTGTTAAACAGTACAAAAAACTGTTTGAAATGGATAATGTGGATTTGGAGTTTGAAGATGAAGCATTGAAGGAAATAGCAAAGCTTGCGCTTGAGAGAAAGACGGGAGCCAGAGGACTTAGAGCTATTTTGGAAGACATTATGCGTGATGTTATGTATGATATACCCTCAAGAGATGATGTGGATAAATGCATAATATCCAAGGAAACCATTTTAGAACACAAACAGCCAGAAATAGTATATCTGGAACCTGGCACCAAAAAGACTCCGAAAAAGCAAAATAAAAGAAGCGGTAAACCCAAAAGGGAAACAGCTTCATAAAACGATATATGATACAAAAACCATCGAAATCTCAGCATTTCGGTGGTTTTTCTTTATGAAGTCATCAATGCCATTATTATCTCGCAAACAGCAAAAGGACATATAAGGAATCCTCTAGATAATGCATCTAATTTCGCATATACCTATTCTATTTTACTACGTATCGAAGCACTTTATAAAAAAGCCGTGCACTTCAGTGTTTTTAGTGGTTTCAAATAAATTTTAATGAAATTTTTAGCAGTAACAAATCTACAGGATAAAAAAAACCATAGAATCCAATAATATTAATGACAGCTAATCAATTGTGAGGGAGGCAAAAAACATGTCTCAAGTTTTATTTTTTGTACAGCTGTTCTTTCTTCTGGTAATGGGTTTATATTTTTTCAATATGCTTAAAGGACAGCAAGGAAACAAAGTTGTAGTGGAGAAAGAATCAAAAAAAGAGTTGGAAAAATTACAAAAGATGAGGGAAATTAAGCTTACTAAGCCCCTTTCAGAACTTACCAGACCCTCAAGCTTTGAAGATATTGTGGGTCAAGAAAATGGCATAAAATCCTTGAAGGCTGCCTTATGCAGCCCCAATCCGCAGCATGTGATAATATATGGCCCTCCTGGAGTAGGTAAAACTGCAGCAGCCAGACTTGTTTTGGAAGAAGCTAAAAGAACCAAAAACAGCCCCTTCAGAATGGATGCCAAGTTTATAGAAATAGATGCCACAACCGTCAGATTTGATGAAAGAGGAATCGCAGACCCACTTATTGGCTCAGTTCACGATCCTATATATCAAGGAGCAGGGGCAATGGGGCAGGCAGGCATACCTCAGCCAAAACCAGGGGCTGTAACAAAAGCCCACGGTGGTGTGCTCTTTATAGATGAAATAGGGGAGCTTCATCCTATTCAAATGAATAAGCTGCTTAAAGTGTTAGAGGACAGAAAAGTATTTCTGGAAAGCGCATACTATAATTCTGAAGACCCGCATATACCCTTTCATATTCATGACATATTTCAAAACGGGCTACCTGCAGATTTCAGGCTAATAGGAGCTACAACCAGAGGCCCTGAATCAATACCTCCTGCTCTCAGATCCAGATGTCTTGAGATATACTTTAAGGCCTTAAGCCCTGATGAGATAAAGAAGGTATGTGAGAATGCCATGAAGAAAATATCCTTTGACATGGAAAAGGGTGTTCCTGATGTCATAGCAAAATATGCAACTAATGGTAGGGAAGCAGTTAATATCATTCAAACAGCAGTAGGTATAAACATCAATGAGGGTCGAAATAAAGTTCTGGTAAGAGATATAGAATGGGTTATCAATAGTGGTCAATATAACCCGCGACCGGAGAAAAAAATATGCCAGGAACCTCAGGTAGGATATGTCAATGGATTGGCTGTATATGGGCCAAACATGGGAACAATATTGGAGATAGAGGCATCAGTTTCACCTGCAGATAAAGGAAAAGGTAAGCTTACAGTTACAGGTATAGTAGATGAAGAGGAAATTGGCTCCAATGACGGCAAAAAGATAAAAAGAAAGAGCATGGCAAAATCCTCTGTGGAAAATGTATTGACAGTGATGAAAAAGTACTTAGATGTGAACCCATCGGACTTTGATATCCACTTGAATTTTCCTGGAGGAGTGCCGGTAGACGGCCCTTCAGCGGGCATAGCTGTTGCAGTGGCTGTATATTCAGCTATAACTGATACCCCGGTAGATAATAATATAGCAATGACCGGTGAAATATCAATAAGGGGAAAGGTTATCCCGGTAGGAGGCATAGTGGCAAAAGTCGAAGCTGCAAAGGCTGCCGGTGGAAAGAGAGTCATAATACCAAAGGAGAATTACCAGGATATCCTGAATAGTATTGGAATAGAGGTAATACCTGTAGAGGATATAAAGGAAGTTATAGAAGTAGCCCTTAAGAATGGTAAGCAAAGGATCAAACCTCTCACTGCCATACCGGATACCGGTTTGTTAGCAGCTAATGGAGTAAAGCCTATGCAAAACAATGCTAATATTACTTCGATACAGTAAATTATCAGGGTATATTGGAGAAAGAGAGATGATCCTTGGAAGATTGTGAGGCCCCATTGCTTTTCGAGGTAGTATGGGGTCTCCTTCTTTTGAATCATACTTTCTTGTGGTTAAAAAATGGTTGCTTTAAACAATTTATAAATATATAATATACTAGACATGGGGGAAGAAAATTATTACAACATAATCATTATACAGGAGTGATCGTTATGTCGAGCAACATTAAAAGGCTGCCTCTCCTTCCTCTAAGAGGGCTAAGCATATTCCCATATATGGTTCTTCACTTTGATGTAGGCAGAGAAAAATCCATAAAGGCATTGGAAGAGGCCATGATAAATGATCAGCTTATATTCCTTGTAACACAGATGGATGCAAATACGGATTTGCCTGAAGAAGACGACTTCTACAGAGTAGGGACTATATCAAAAGTAAAACAGCTATTGAAACTTCCTGGAGATACCATCAGAGTTTTGGTAGAAGGGATATCCAGAGCAGAAATACATTCGATAGTATCCGATGAACCCTTTTTTCTTGCAGATGTAGTTGAGCATAGCAATGATATAGATGAGGAAGATTCGGAAATCCAGGCATTGAAGAGAAGCGTTACAGATGCCTTTGAAGAATATGTTAAACTAAATCCTAAAATCGCACCGGAAATACTTGTTACAATTTCTACAGTTGAGGATGCTGATAGGCTTGCCGATATCATAGCCTCAAATATGACTATAAAAATAGAGGAAAAGCAAAATATACTAGCGAAATTTGATGTAAAAGACAGGCTGGAGAACCTTTATTCTGTTATAGTAAAGGAACTTGATATCCTTGAACTGGAGAGAAAAATTAATAACAGAGTAAGGAAGCAGATAGATAAGACACAAAAGGAATACTATTTAAGGGAACAGTTGAAGGCTATTCAAAAGGAATTGGGAGATAAAGACGGTTTTGAAGAGGATATAGAAGAGTACAAGGATAAAATGTCCAAGCTGGAGCTGCCTGAAGAGGTAGTAAATAAGGTTGAAAAGGAAATAGACAGGCTTAGCAAGATGTCACCGGGTTCACCGGAGTCTGGAGTAATTCGTACTTACCTGGACTGGATTTTTGATTTGCCTTGGAATAATGAGACAGAAGATAATCTTGATATAAAAAATGCAAGAAAAGTTCTTGATGAAGATCATTATGGCTTGAAGAAAGTTAAGGAAAGGGTATTGGAATATTTGGCCATAAGAAGACTTTCTAACAATATGAAAGGACCTATACTATGCCTTGTAGGACCTCCTGGTGTAGGTAAGACCTCAATAGCCAAATCTATTGCCCGAGCCATGGGAAGAAAATTTGTAAGGATGTCCCTTGGTGGGGTACGAGATGAAGCAGAAATCAGGGGACACAGAAGAACTTATATAGGGGCTATACCTGGAAGAATCATATATTATATGAAACAAGCAGGCACTAAGAATCCTTTATTTCTATTAGATGAGATAGACAAGATGAGCAGCGATTTCAGAGGAGATCCGGCTTCCGCTTTGTTGGAGGTTTTAGATGCAGAGCAAAATAAGGATTTCAGGGATCATTATCTTGAGCTACCCTTTGACTTATCCAAGGTAATGTTCCTGACAACGGCAAACACTACAGAAACCATACCGGCACCGTTGCTGGACAGGATGGAGATAATCCATCTATCTGGTTATACAGAGGAAGAAAAGTTGAACATCGCAAGCAAATATCTCCTGCCTAAGCAGATTAAGGAACATTCACTGGAGCCTGACAACATATCCATTTCCGAGGCAGCCATAAGGGATATAATAAACAAATATACCAGAGAATCCGGCGTAAGAAGTCTGGAGAGGGAACTGGCAAAGGTTATCAGAAAAGCTGCCACAGAAATTGTTGAAAAGAATAAGAAAACTGTAAGAATCAATCCGGGAAACCTGAAAAAATTCCTGGGAATACCCAGATACAGATTTGATGTAGCTAATTTGAAAAATGAAGTTGGAGTTGTGACTGGTCTTGCATGGACTCCTGTAGGTGGTGACACATTGTTTATCGAAGTCACTACTATGCCTGGAACTGGAAAGCTGGAGCTCACAGGACATTTGGGAGATGTGATGAAGGAGTCAGCAAAGGCAGGTCTTAGCTATATTCGCTCCAAGGCAGATAAACTTGGCATAGATAAGGATTTCAGCAAAAACCTTGATATACATGTCCATGTGCCTGAAGGCGCAATACCCAAGGATGGGCCTTCTGCAGGAATAACTATGGCTACTGCTTTAATCTCTGCCCTAACTAACATACCTGTCAGGAAGGATGTGGCCATGACAGGAGAAATTACTTTGAGAGGTAGAGTCTTGCCTATAGGCGGCTTAAAAGAGAAGGCTTTAGCAGCCAACAGAGCAGGAATAAAGAAAGTTATCCTTCCTAGAGAAAATGAGAAGGATTTGGAGGAAATCCCCGCCAATGTAAAGAAAACCTTGGAATTCATATTAGTTGAAAATATGGATGAAGTACTGGAGCAGGCTCTGTACAGAGGTGAGGAAAATGATAATTAAGGATTGCAGATTTTTGATCAGTGCTGTTTCAAGCAGCCAATACCCAGAAGGAGACCTGCCGGAGATAGCTTTCGCCGGCAGGTCCAATGTGGGAAAATCTTCTTTGATTAACTCTCTTTTAAATCGTAAAAAGCTTGTAAAGGTTAGCTCTAATCCGGGGAAAACCAGAACCATCAACTTTTTTATGATTAACGAAGAACTGGTTTTGGTGGATCTTCCCGGCTATGGATACGCGGCGGTTTCAAAAGCTGAAAAACTGAAATGGGCTTCCATGATAGAAGAATACCTTATAAACAGGGAGAATCTTAAATCTGTTGTGCTTTTGGTAGACATACGGCACAAGCCTACCTCAGATGATAAGATGATGTATGATTTCATAAAGCATTATAGAGGAAGGGTAATAGTCGTAGCAACAAAGAGAGATAAAATAAGTAATAATGCTTTATTTAAAAATATAAAGATAATTAAAGAGACTCTAGGAACCGATGAAAGAGATATAATTATACCCTATTCTTCAGAAAACCATAGTGGAAGAGAAGAACTCTGGGAAGAAATGGTGAGGTCTATACAAGAATCGTAGGTTTATTCTTTGTTTTATTGAGGAGGGGGACTCTTGGATGCAACTCGTTATATAGTATATATCTTTGTATTTCTGATAGTAAACACACCAATTTATCTTCAGTTATACAGAGTTTTTCTCAAGGATAAGAAAACCTTTGTAATTATCATCCTTACTATTTTATACTGGTTTGGAGCAGTTTTTACAGAGAATTTTATACCATTTATTGTGGTATTGCTGCTTCTATATAGCTATCATCTCATTGGAAATGAAGGCGAGAGCTATATGAGGGACATTAATGTATGGAGATTTGATATAAGCAGCATATTGAATGTTACTGTTATGACATTGATTGTAAAGACGCTCCTTACAATAGTAAATGCTATATATGTCAATATATTAGATTTCTTTATAAAGAGTGAGGTTCAGCCCCAGGAGGTTGTTATGGATTTTTACGAATCCAGTTCCTGGGTCAGGTTTATTTTGTTTTTTATCATTGTGATCTTTGCACCCTTTGTAGAAGAGTATGTTTTTAGATATTTTCTATATGACAAGATTTTTCTGCCCAGAATGCCCAGAGCTTTTGCAGCATCTTTATCAGCAGCCATATTCACCATAGCTCACTATAATTTAAGCGGCATACCATCTTTTTTTGGATTAGCATTATTTTGTACCCGGATGTATGAGAAAAAAGGATACTTCGCTGCAGTGACGGCACATATGGCATTCAATCTCAGTACCGTATTACTGCTTATATTTGCAGATTTATAAAGAAACCAAGATATCCCCATCTTTGTAGATTCAAATATTCAATTTCACTTTTGACGAAGTAGATCCAACGATTGTTAAATTTACTAGGCAATAGTCGATGAGGGTGAAATAGAAGAAAGGATAGATAAAAGGACAGGTAGCTTAAAGCAAAAGATACCTGTCCAATCTATATCCTGGGCATTATTATAGAATACC
>NZ_JAWLCK010000058.1:0-17172 GCF_041687175.1 Lutispora sp. | reverse complement strand
CTAGCAAGGATTTTATACCCTTATTAGTTGGTATAATATTCCTTAAAATCAAATCTTACTACCTAGCACAAGAGGTTAATTTAAATAAAAATGGAGGGGTGCTAAGTGAAAAGAGCTGACGATTATGAAAAGAGAAGAGAGCATTTAAAAGATTTGACAGATGAGCAATTAAAGGAAAGATTCTGGGAGCTGGCAAACAAAATAGTTGAACCTATGCTTGAAATGGGCTATAAGTATACGACTCCCTCAATAGAAAGAAGTGTCCTTCTTAGAATGGGATTTTCCAGCGTTGAAGTAAAACCAATAGTTGACGGAGTTATGAAGAAAGGTCTAATGGGAAAAGGTGCAGGAAACGTTGTATGGCGACTTTCCAAGAAACTAGGAATATCTGTTAGAGAAGCCGGAGTAGGTTTAGCTGAAGGTAAGTATTGGGATGAAGTTGACACTCTTTTTGAAGGAGGGAAAAACTGATGAAATTAGATCCAATTAAAAAAATCGATATTAAAGAACTTCTGCAGGATCTAGAGAATTATAGACCTAGAAGAAGGGGCTGGCACTGGAGAGAGGGAAGAAATGAAAAAAGACAAATAGGTGATTTTGAGTATCATGAAACTTCAGAGGGCTTGAAAAATTATGTACCCCTTCCTGGAAGCAGAGGATTCGGATATATTGATCCTCAACCAGATTGCGTAATAACAACTGAAATTGCATCAGGCAGATTTGAAGATGATATAAGAAGAATGAGGATGGCTGCTTGGCACGGAGCAGACCACATAATGGTAATAAGGACAGCAGGACAATCCCATATCGATTCACTATTGGAAGGTACAAACCAGGGTATCGGCGGTATAATGGTGACAAGAAAACAAGTAAGAGCCAGCAGAAAAGCTTTAGATATGATTGAAGACGAAGTAGGCAGGCCCATAAACTTCCATTCCTATGTATCAGGTGTTGCAGGTCCGGATATAGCTGTAATGTTTGCTGAAGAAGGAGTTAATGGAGCTCATCAGGACCCTCAGTATAATGTGCTTTATAGGAATGTAAACATGATAAGAAGCTTTGTTGATGCCTGTGAAGCTAAAAAAGTTATGGCTTGGGCTGATATGCTGCAAATAGATGGAGCACACAATGCAAATGCTACAGCTATGAAAGCATGGAAAGTAAGACCTGAGCTTATGGTTCAGCATGCTATCAACTGTGCATTTTCTAGGAAAATTGGAATGAAACCAGAAAACATAGCATTATCCACAGTACCTCCAACAGCACCTCCAGCTCCTTGCATGAGACTGGATCTTCCCTATGCTGTCGCTTTAAGAGATTTCTTTAGTGAATATAAGATGAGAGCTCAGCAAAACACGAAATATATGGAATCAGATGCAAGGGAAGCAACGGTTACTCACACACTCAACCTAATGATATCTAGATTAACAAGCGCGGATATACAGTCAACCATTACTCCTGACGAAGGCAGAAATGTGCCTTGGCATTATAACAACATAGCTGCTATAAGCACTGCTAAGCAAGCCTTAGATGGCATGGATGGCCTAAGAGAAATGGTTAAGTTAGATAGAGAGGGAGTATTAGGTAAAGATGTAAGAGAGCTTAAAGAAAGAGCTGTATTATTTATGGAAGAAATGATTGAAGTTGGAGGATACTTCAAAGCAGTTGAACAGGGCTTCTTCATAGATAGTGGTTACTATCCCGAAAGAAATGGCGATGGCATTCCTAGACAGATTGATGGTGGTATCGGTGCAGGGATGATTTTTGAGAGAGATAAGGATTATTTTGCACCTGTATCTGTTCATTATGGATATAATGCTATTCCTGAAGGATTTGAGAAGGCTTCAGATGCAATAGGTGGAGATACCTTTGAAGATCCTTCTAAGATTGTTTACATTGATGAATTAGACGAGTTCGATAATGTCAATGTAAGACTAGAAGAACTATCAAAATATTATGATACAAATTATGTAAAACCAGAGGTTGAATGGAGAGCAGATGGTGTTGTTGCTGTAACCATATTCTTGCCTTTAGATGAGAGAACTGCTGAATTTGCAGCTATCAAATGCGGAGAAAAGATGGGGCTTGAAGATGTAACAGTAATTCACAAAAATGTAATGCATCCATCAGAAGGTACTTTAGTTGAAATAAAAGGTAAGGTTAAATTTGATATCGACATAAATGAACTGGTTATACCTGAAAAGATACCTGTACTATCGGAAGCAGAGATAAGAGAAGACATAGAAAAGAATCCAATGTTTGTAGTAGCTGCAACTGTAGGAGAAGACGAGCACTCTGTTGGATTAAAAGAAACTCTTGATATAAAGCACGGCGGTATAGAAGGATTCGGTATTAAATATCTGTATCTCGGTACCTCTTGTCCTGTTGAAAAGCTAGTAGATGCAGCTATCGAAACCAATGCTGACGCAATTTTAGCTAGTACCATAATAACACATGATGATGTTCATATTAAGAACATGAGAAAGATTCATGAATTATGTATAGAAAAGGGTATAAGAGATAAAGTAATACTTGCATGTGGAGGTACACAGGTTACTAATGAAATCGCTGTAGAAGCAGGCATGGATGCTGGTTTTGGAAGAGGGACTCACGGCATCGATGTAGCAAGCTTCCTTGTGAAAAAGAGAAGGGAAATGAAAGCAAACAATGAGAATTGATGTTCTTGTAGCTGAAATTGGAAGCACTACAACCGTAATAAACGCATTTAATGGTATTGGGACTCCCTGCCCCGAGTTTTTGGGGCAGGGGCAAGCTCCTACATCTGTTCTGGCGGGCGATGTAACAATAGGATTAAAAGGCGCTATAGATGATTTGAAAAAAAATTTGGATGTAGAAGAATTATCCTATGGTGAGATGCTCGCAACAAGCAGCGCTGCCGGAGGCTTAAGAATGACCGTTCATGGATTGGTTTATGACATGACAGTAAGGGCTGCAAAAGAAGCAGCTTTAGGTGCTGGTGGTATAATTAAAATGGTCACCTCTGGAAAACTTAGAAGAACAGATTTAAAGAAAATAAAAGATATAAGTCCAAACATAATTTTAGTTGCTGGCGGCGTTGATTACGGTGAAAGAGAAACAGCCTTATATAATATGGAACAGGTAGTTACATTAGGATTGAATGTACCTATAATATATGCAGGTAATATTGAAAATCAGGAAGAAGTTGTTGAAATATGTAACGAAGCAGGAGTTAAGCTATATTTAGTGGATAATGTTTATCCAAAGGTTGATATTTTGAATATTGAACCTACAAGACAAGTGATACAAAATGCTTTTGAAGAACATATAATACATGCTCCAGGAATGAGTACTGTCAGAGAAATGGTTACAGGCCCAATAATACCTACACCAGGTGCTGTAATGGAAGCTGCCAAATTGCTGAAAGAAGATTTAGGGGATTTAGTTATATTTGATGTAGGTGGTGCTACTACTGATGTTCATTCCGTTACTGAAGGTTCTGAGGAAATAAATAAGATACTCATAAGTCCAGAACCATACGCTAAAAGAACTGTAGAAGGGGATTTAGGAGTATTTGTTAATATCAATCATATTGTTGAAAAGATTGGTATAGAAGATTTAAAAGAAGAATTCCCTAATGCAGAACATCTTATAGAAAATGCAAAACCAATTCCAGAAACAGAAGAAGAAAAAAGATTTATAGAAAGATTGACTAAGGAGGCAGTATTGACTTCTCTGGAAAGACATGCAGGAAAATTGAGAAATATATATGGTCCTACAGGGAAAAAAACAATTGCTGAGGGTAAGGATCTAACCAATATAAAATATGTAATTGGAACAGGCGGTGCATTAACAAGATTGCCTGAGAGAGTAAGAATACTAAAATATGTTACTGAGTGTAGAAAGGGTCTTGAGCTTTATCCGGGAAGTGATGCTCAAGTACTTATTGATAATCATTATATATTTGCTTCTTTAGGAGTTTTATCGAAGAAATATCCTGAGGATGCCTTAAAACTGATGAAAAACAGCTTAAATATTAATTAATATATGGGAGGATAAATATGGGTTATCCTGCTTTAAAAATCAATTTGAATAAACTAGAATCAAATACTAGACTTTTAGTTGAAAAATGTGCTGCTCATGGCATAAGTGTTTCTGCAGTCACAAAAGTATTTTGTGGTATACCTGAAATTGCAGAGGCAGTAGCAAAAGGGGGAGCAGCATATTTAGCAGATTCAAGAATTGAAAATCTAATAAAAATGAGGCATATAAATCTGCCCAAAGTGCTATTAAGGATACCTATGTTGTCACAGGTTAAGGAAGTAGTTGAATATGCAGATATTAGTTTGAATTCTGAATATGAAGTAATCAAAGCCTTGTCTGAAGAATCTCAAAATAAAGGAAAAGTTCATGATATTATTCTTATGATAGATCTCGGTGATCTGAGAGAAGGGGTTTGGGTAGATGATGCTGTGGATTACGCAGGAAAAATACTAGAATTAAAAGGTATAAGACTTGTAGGCATAGGTACAAACCTTACATGCTATGGAGCAGTAATACCTAAAGTGGATAATCTATCAAAACTGGTTGAAATTGCTGAAAGTATAGAGAAAAAATATGGAACAAAGTTAAGCATAATATCCGGTGGAAATTCAAGCAGCATATATTTAGTAGAGAATGGGACTATACCAAGTGGAATTAACAATCTTAGGTTAGGAGAGTCTATAGTTCTGGGCAATGAAACAGCCTATGGTAATAGAATTGAAGGAAGTTACAACGATTGTTTTACTCTATGCGCAGAGATTATTGAATTAAAAGAGAAGCAATCAGTGCCAATAGGAGAAATTGGAGTTGATGCCTTCGGAAATAAGCCAACTTATGTAGACAGAGGTATAAGGAAAAGAGCTATTTTGGCTATAGGTAAGCAAGATGTAAGGATAGACGGGCTTACACCTATTGATGAAAGAATTATAATTCTGGGTGCCAGCAGCGATCACATGATAATAGATGTTACGGACAGCCAAAAAAATTACTCCATAGGAGATATTGTAGAATTTACAATGGACTATGGAGCACTGTTATCAGCAACAACATCAGACTATGTGAATAAAGTTATTGAATAACATTATTTACTAAGGGGCGAGTTGCCCCTTTTATTATTGTATAAGAAATGTATAATTTTATTCACAACTTTTTTATTTTAACTACTATTGATAATTTCCTGTATTTGATTATATATTATAGATATATAGGTAAAGGTGGTGATAAATTGAAAAAGATATTATTTTATGTTCTGGTAATATTGATAATGGTCGTTAATCCAGTAGCAGCAGAGGATAGCAGAAGCTACATAATCAATGAATTTAATGTTGAAGCTAAACTAAACTCAGATGGTTCTATGGATGTAAAGGAAACCATTATATATGATTTTGAAGGTGAGTTCAACGGAATCTATAGAACTATAAATACTGAAGGTTCTGATGGTATAGAGAATATTCATTTATATATTGGTGATAGTAAAGATCCTATTAAAGAAGACTACTCCCAAAGCAATAATACATATGAAATACTAGAAGAATCAAAGGGTATAAGATTAAAAGTATATTCGAAATCCAAAGATGAGATTAAGAAATTCATTATTGTGTATAGAATTATGAATGTTGCTGTAAAGTATAATGATGTTGCAGAGTTATATTGGAAGTTCATGGGCATAGATACAGATGTGGTCATAGAGAATTTCAATGTAAAAATTAGTTTGCCTGGAGAAACTTCAAAGGATAATATAAAAGCTTTTGCCCACGGTCCATTATCAGGTATAGTTGAAATCATTGATGAACAGAATATTTTGTTATCTGTAAAGGAACTAAGGCCAAATAACTTTGTAGAAGCCAGAATACTATTTCCTGCAACATTGATAGAAAGCTCAAATAGAATTGTTGAAAAAAATGCATTAAACTCTATTATGGCTGAGGAAAAACAATGGGCAGAAGAAGCAAATGCTAAAAGACAAAGGGCAAGAATTTTTATCTCTATATCCTTTATATATGCTTTATTCGAAGTCTTTCTTGTAGGTTTCATTTATTTTAAGTATGATAAGGAATACAAAACCACTTTTAAGGGCCCATATTATAGAGAATTGCCTGGAGACTACTCACCTGCAGTGATGTCGATACTTTGGAACTTCGGATCAATTAAACCAAGAGATATAACCGCAACATTGATGGACTTGGTAAGAAGAAAGTATATAAATCTAAGTCAAGAAGTAGTAAGCAGTGGAAAGCTATTTGGTAAAAAGAATGATATAGATTATTCCTTTACACTGAATGAAAGTAGTGACACTTCACAACTTTCAAAGCATGAGGCTTTCTTCATAGATTGGATGATTAATAAAATTGGCAGTAATAACAGAGTATCTTTGGATGATATTGAGAAATACACAAAAAGTCGAACAGGGGCAATGAATTTTCAATCTGATTATTCAGCCTGGACAGAGTATGTAAGACAAGAATCAAAAAAATACGATTTCTTTGACAATAGATCCTATCGAGGTATGGCAATTGGCATTTTGTTCGCTTTATTAGGTCTTGCTTTAGCCATATTTACACTGGTAGCTCATGAAAATGTTTTGGGATTTATAGCAACCTTGATTGTTTCCATAGTTTTGATGATTTACTCTATAACAGTAAGAAGGAGATCAAAAAATGGAGTCCTTCAATATCAGATGTGGAAGGCTTTTAGAAAATTTCTTCTCCATTTCAGTCAGCTTGACAAAGCAGAAATTCCTTCTGTGGTAGTTTGGGAACATTATCTGGTTTATGCCATATCATTGGGAGTTGCCAAAGAAGTAATTAAGCAGTTAAAAATGGTATTTACAGAACAAGATTTCAATAGCAGAGGACTCACATATATGTATTATGGGTATTATGGTCGTGGGATTAATCATTTTGACGCCTTAGACAGAGCAACAAGCTCATTGACAAAGGCAGCAGAATCGACTTATAAGCAAGCGGTATCAAAAATGTCTTCATCGAGCGGTGGAGGAGGCGGCTTCTCCAGCGGTGGTGGTGGAGGAGGCGGCGGCGGTGGTGCCGGTGCTTTCTAATAAAATGTTAGGAGGAGATAGTAATGATGTGGATAATTCTTATTATTATTGCAGTGATCTTAGGCGGTATTATGACCATTTATAACAGTCTTATAACAAAAAGAAACAGGGTTAAAAATGCATGGTCTCAGATTGATGTTCAATTAAAAAGGCGATTTGACCTTATACCAAATATTGTTGAGACTGTAAAAGGTTATGCAGCCCATGAAAAGGAAACGCTAGAAAATGTAATAAAAGCAAGAAATACTTATGTTAATGCAAAAACTCCAGAGGATGCCATTGAAGCAAACAATCAGGTGGTTGGAGCGTTAAATAGGCTTTTTGCTTTAGCTGAAAGCTATCCGGATTTAAAGGCCAACCAGAACTTTATACATCTACAAACTGAGCTGACAAATGTAGAAGATAAAATAGGCTATGCAAGACAGTTTTATAATGACACCGTATTGATGTATAATAATTATAAGCAGATATTCCCAAATAGCTTTATAGCCAATATGTTTAATTTCAAGGATGAGCCTTATTTTGAAGCTAATGAAACAGAAAGGCAAAATGTCAGGGTTCAATTCTAGTCCCGCTTTATAGCTGAAAGGTTGGATGCAACAAATGAAAAAGGATCAAATAAGCATATTTGATGTAAAACTAAATGAAGAACTGAAGAAAGAAGGTCCCCTCGCAGTTAGAATGAGGCCTAACTCACTGGAGGAGTTTGTTGGGCAGGAAGATATAATTTCTCCGGGCAAGCTGTTATATAGAGCTATTAAAGCAGATAAATTGACTTCTGTTATACTTTGGGGGCCTACTGGATGCGGCAAAACTACTCTTGCAAAGATTATATCAAATACTACAAAAGCATATTTCCAGCAGATCAATGCAGTATCATCAGGTGTTCAGGATATAAAAAAGGCTGTTGAAGAAGCAAAATTACGAAGGGGATTTAATGGTCAAAAAACTATAATTTTCATAGATGAGATACATCGTTTCAATAAAAGCCAGCAGGACGCATTGCTGCCCTATGTAGAAGATGGAACTATAATACTTATTGGTGCGACTACAGAAAATCCGTATTATGAGGTTAATGATGCTTTGATTTCCCGTTCTACAGTGTTTAAACTAAAAGAATTGGAAGAATCAGATATAAAAAAGATAATCTTAAGATGCCTACAAGATAAAGAGAGAGGTTTAGGAGCTTATAACGCAATTATTACCGATGAAGCTCTGAAGCTTCTTGCATTTTTATCGAGCGGAGATGCCAGAAAGGCTCTTAATGCTTTAGAATTGGCAGTATTATCTACTGAGAAAAATGATGATGGAAGAATAATTATTAATGAAGATATAATTTCTGAATCTATTCAGAAGAAGTCTGTAAATTATGATAAGTCCGGTGAAAATCATTACGACACAATATCTGCATTTATAAAGAGCATGAGGGGCTCAGACCCTGATGCTGCTATACATTATTTAGCAAGGATGATTAATTCAGGAGAAGATCCTATGTTTATAGCAAGAAGAATAATCATATGTGCATCAGAGGATGTGGGAAATGCGGACCCTATGGCATTATGCGTTGCAGTTAATGCAGCTGAAGCAGTAAAGATGATAGGTATGCCTGAAGGCAGGATAATTTTAGCCCAGGCTGCTGTATATGTAGCCTGTGCTCCTAAAAGTAATGCTTCATACATGGCTATAAATAATGCATTAGAGGATTTAAGCACAAAAGACGTAGGAATTGTACCCTATCATTTAAGGAATGCTGCATTTAAGAATGCAGAAAATTATGGTTATGGAGTAGGTTATAAATATCCTCATGATTATAATAACAATTTCATAGAGCAACAATATATGCCTGATATACTATCAGGCACAACTTACTATAATCCAACAGATAATGGGTATGAGAAAACTATTAAGGAACATTTATCAGATTTAAAGAAGAAATAAGTTTTATTCTTTGAACCATTTAGCAACTGTTTTAATAAAACCTTTAGGTTTATTGGGGTGTTCTTCATTGAATACCTCTTCTTTATTGTTTTTGTTAATTATAATATTATTGGATACCTCTTCTTTATTGCTTTTATTATTTATAATTTTATTTGGGGCTTCACCTTTATTATCATTGTTTTTTAGTAGAGAAGGCTCAACGCTTGATAATACTCCAGTGAGTATAGATGAATTTTCTAACTTTATAGTCCTAGGTTTTGATTTCATGAATTTCTCTTTAAAATTGCTATGCCTTAGTACTTGGCGATGTTCCTCATGATAATCCATATCATCTTCATATTTGCTTTCAAAAGATTTTTTACTTGCTTTTTTATCTTCTATTTTACTGAGCTTTCTGCTTAAATCTTCAATTTTTTCTGTCAAGAGATTCATATGATCTAGTATGAGAGATGTATTATTCAAGCTATCTTTATCTTTAATTGCTTTTTGATTATCTAAAATATCCATGTTATCAAAGGGCAACCCTATTTCTAACATATCATTTACTGAACATATATTCTTCCTCTCTTCAAAATCATTATCAGAAATATCTTTGAATATTTTTACATAGTGTAGAACAGGTAATTGATGTAAAGGTATTTTTTTAAAATTAATCCACTGCTTTGCAACAATGCTATAACTGTTTTCGTAATAGCAGTTATTATAAATATAGTTAACTTTTAAAATATCGCTAATAACATCAATAATCAAAACAATATCTTTAGAAATAATATTTAGTTTTATAATATCTATAAGTGAGAAAGCCGAATTAACTAATAAGGATTTAGAAAAATAATAAATATTTAATGTTTTATTATCAAAATTGTAACAAAACAAGTTCAGATTGTTATCATGTACTGAGGTGCTTATATATATATCATCGGAGTTAAGATTGACTATTGGTATGTGTGACCATCTCGAGCTCGTAACTTCGTATAGAAAATAATTTAAGGATAAGGACTGTCCATCATATAAAGTAGATATAAGATGAAGATTATTATAGCCTGTCATTTTTATGATTTCAGAGTTTTTTATTGCTTTAGAATATACTTCGCATATAAAGGATTTTTCCCAGTCATTATTTGATTTTTTAAGTAAAAATAGATCATAATAGTATTCTAATAATAGTTTTTTTGCAAATACTATATGTATTCCATCTGTTAAAGCAAAAAGCCCAAGGGGGATAATATTGCCAAAATCTTTTCGCAAATTCAGTTCTTCTATATGCCATCCATTATTATCAAATGTCACAAACAAAAAATTTTTCTCTTTTCCTTCGCATAGCAAATATATATTATCATCATGGGATTTTGAATAGAAAAAGTTATCATATACATTACTTACCAGTATAGTCTCTTTCGATTTAGCATAAAAGTCTACCATTTTGCAATATATAGCTGAATTCTCATAATAGATGCTTAATTTATTGCCTCTAGATTCAATAATTATTTTATAGCCATTAGAGCTTGACACTATCCCACCACCTTTTTTATAACCTACAAAATTATATGGTTAAATATTTGCTTTTATGTTGTTTATTAGCATCAAATTCTTTACACAAAAAAAATGAACTTTACATATTATGTACTATGAAAGATATAATCATGTAAGGAAGGTGTTTATATATGCCATTACCTCAGGTTGAATGCACTGGTCCAATAACCCAGGGAGGAATCACTGTTTTTAAGGAATGCATAAAGGTAAAGAAGGTATTTGATGAATTTGTTTTGAGAGAATGTGTAGAGGGAATTGAGTTTGAAGTTGATGAAAAACACGATGGTCTAAAGGGTTGGATTGAACCTGCTTTGATTTTAAGAGATTGCAAAATCATTGATCCCAAAATAAAGGATGCTTCTAAGCATAAAAATTTTGTCAACACCAGTAATGGAGGAGAAAGAAGACTTAGATTTTCAGGCAAATGCTGCTGTAAAGTATTCGCAAAAGATTCACGGGGTAACATTATAAGATTAAAGGTTAAAAATGTACCTCCAGGTAATGCATTATCTAAGGGACCTGATGGAGAGCTATGCTTTAATTTTAGTGTAAGAAGGCTTTATCCTGGAGCTTCAGCGGAAACCTTTGAAAGATTGCTTCACTTTGTTGATCAAGAAGCTTTTGAATTACAATGTTTAGGAGAAGCAATAATTGATGATGAGAATAATGAATTGAACGATGGTACACTTTTGACCAATATAGGAATGTTTGTTGCAATAAAATTTGATGCAGAGGTTCAATTATGCATACCAGTATTTGGATATTGTGAGATAACAGATGAATGCACAGCAGAAGACTTCTGCGACAATTTTGATCTTTTAGATATTCCTAATTTTAATCCTCCTCAAATAGATGATGTAGATCCTTATTGCGATTAGCCGATGAGAATAGAAAATGAAAGTAAATGAATTCAATAAAAATGCGATTATAAGAGAAGTGATAAAAACATATCCAAATACCAGAAAAATATTTAAACACTATGGTATGGATAGAATAGGATGTGGGTGAGGAGGCTTTTCAAAACTGACAATTGAGCAGGCTGCTCATCTAAGAAAAGTTGATGTAGATAGATTAATTATGAGGTTGAACAAATCAATAAAAGGTTAGAACAGTCTAACCTTTTATTGATTGTATATCAACCATTGCTGATACAAATCGTATCAGCAATTTAATATAGATAGGCACGGTAAAGGTATATTCCTTTGCTGTGCCTTGATTTTTTATGTGCTTTGGCGTAACATTTGTTTTTAAATTAATAATTATTACAAATAATATATGAAAAAGGTAGTCTATATTTTCCCATGTTTTTTAAAAAAAATAATTGACAGCAAATATATAAAGTGATATCTTTAAAATGTAAATCCTAGTTTATTACTAGGAATTCATGAGGGAGGTTGGTATCGTGATTCTATCTACTAGAGGCAGATATGGACTCAAAATGATGTTGGAACTAGCATTAAATTATGGTAAAGGTGCAATGCCGCTAAAAGATATTGCAAGAAAGCAATCACTCTCAGATACATACTTAGAGCAATTGATATCACCTCTAAGGAAAAGCGGATTAGTCAACAGTACAAGGGGTGCTCAAGGAGGCTATGAATTAGCAAAGCAACCCAGCGAAATAAAAGTAGGAGATATAATCAGAGTACTGGAAGGCTCATTGGCTCCTGCCCAGTGTGTATTGGAAGAAGAACCGGAATGCAGTAAAGCGGACTACTGTGCTACAAGGCTCCTTTATGAGAAAATAACTGAAAGCATCAATAAAGTAATTGACTCCATAAGCCTTAAAGATATGGTTGATGACTATTATATGCTAAACAATACAAATAATAAGAGGAGAAGTGAAAATGAATAAGAGAATTTATCTTGATCATTCAGCAACAACAAGTACAAAGCCAGAAGTATTGGAAGAAATGATTCCAGTGTTTACCGATTATTTTGGAAACCCCTCCAGCATATATTCTTTCGGAAGGGAAGCAAAAAAGCTTGTAGATAAATCTAGAGAAAGAGTAGCTAAGGCATTAGGAGCGCTTCCTGAAGAAATATTCTTTACAGCAGGTGGTTCGGAATCTGATAACTGGGTATTAAGAGGAGTATCATATGCAAATAAGAATAGAGGAAATCATATAATAACAACTTCTATTGAGCATCATGCTATTTTGCATACTTGTGAGCAACTAGAAAAGGAAGGATTTGAAGTTACCTATCTGCCTGTTGACAGTTATGGAATGATAAGCCTTGAAGATTTAAAAGCAGCAATTACAGATAAAACAATTCTTATATCCATAATGTATGCAAATAATGAAATAGGTACTATACAACCTATAGAAGAAATAGGTAAGATTGCCAGAGAAAGAAACATATATTTCCATACAGATGCAGTTCAAGCGGTAGGAAATGTAAAGATAGATGTAAAGGCTCAAAATATTGATATGCTGTCTCTATCAGCACATAAATTTTACGGACCAAAGGGCGTAGGAGCTTTATATGTAAGAAAAGGCACCAAAATAGCAAACCTTATTACAGGTGGAGGGCAGGAAAGAGGAAGAAGAGCTGGCACTGAAAATGTACCTGGTATAGTAGGATTAGGAAAGGCCATAGAATTGGCTACAGAAAATATCGATAAGTATAATGAAAAATTATTGAAACTTAGAACAAAGCTGATAAATGGAGTTATGGAGAAAATACCTTATACTAGATTGAATGGTCATCCTGAAAAGAGATTACCTGGCAATGCAAACTTTTGCTTCCAGTTTATAGAGGGTGAGTCATTGCTATTAAATCTTGATATGAAAGGAGTAGCAGCATCAAGCGGCTCTGCTTGCACATCAGGCTCTTTAGATCCATCCCACGTGCTGCTTGCTATTGGATTACCACATGAGATTGCCCATGGATCACTTAGGCTTACTCTAGGTGATGAGAATACAGAAGAAGATGTAGATTATGTATTGGAAGTATTGCCAGAAATAGTACAAAGACTTAGAAATATGTCACCATTATATGAAAAAGTAAAGGGAGGAAAATAAACAATGTACAGCGATAAAGTGATGGATCATTTTACTTCACCTAGAAATGTTGGAGAAATTGAAAACGCTGATGGTATAGGAGAAGTAGGAAATGCAAAATGTGGGGATATAATGAAAATATATCTTAAAATTGAGAATGATATTATAAAGGATGTAAAGTTTAAAACCTTTGGATGTGGAGCAGCTGTTGCTACTAGTAGCATAGCTACTGAAATGATAAAAGGCAAAACCGTAGAAGAAGCCCAAAAACTAACAAATAAGGCCGTGGTTGAAGCTTTAGATGGTCTACCACCACAAAAAATACATTGTTCGGTTTTGGCTGAAGAAGCTGTAAAAGCTGCTATAGAAGATTACAAAAAGAAGCATAATAAATAGTGAAAAAACTATTGCTAGTAGGTGCATTAGATGAAGAATAGAGTGGTAATAGGGATGAGCGGCGGCGTTGATAGTTCTGTCGCCGCTTATCTGCTTAAGGAACAGGGATATGAAGTTATAGGCGTAACAATGAAGCTTAGGAATAACGAAGATTTTGAGAAGGATAGCGGTAGGGATAGTTGCTGCTCTCTATCTTCCGTAGATGATGCAAGAAGAGTATGCAATAAACTGGACATACCCTTTTATGTTATGAACTTTACTGAGATATTTGAAGAAAAGGTTGTCAATTATTTTATAGATGAATATTTCAGAGGAAGAACTCCAAATCCCTGCATAGCCTGCAACAAGTATGTGAAATTTGATGCTTTGCTGAAAAAGGCCAAAGCTTTGGAGGCAGAATATGTAGCAACCGGTCATTATGCAAGGATTTTTCATGAGTCGAGTCTTGACCGTTATCTAATAAAAAAGTCTGCAACAGCAACAAAGGATCAAACCTATGTATTATATAATTTAACTCAGGATCAGCTTAGACATATTCTCATGCCGTTGGGTGATTATACTAAGGAAGAAACAAGAAAAATTGCAGAAGAGTTGGATTTTGATGTAGCCAATAAACCCGATAGTCAGGAAATATGCTTTATTGAAGATAATAATTATGGCAAGTTTTTGGAACAAAAAAGAGGAGAAAGCATAGAACCTGGCGATTTTCTGGATACCGAGGGAAATGTTTTGGGTAAGCATAAAGGTATAATACACTACACCATAGGTCAAAGGAAAGGTCTTGGAATAGCTCTCGGAAAGCCAATGTTTGTTGTAGATATTATACCTGAAAAAAACCAGGTAGTGCTTGGTGAAGAAGATAAGGTATTTAAAAATGAACTTACTGCAATTAATGGAAATTTCCTTCCCTTTGATAAGCTTCAGCATCCTATGAGAGTTAAGGCAAAAATAAGATATAGTGCAAACGAGAGTAGCGCCTGGGCTATACCTGCAGAGAATGACAGATTCAAATTGGTTTTCGATGAACCTCAAAGGGCAATAACACCAGGTCAAGCGGTGGTATTGTATCAAGATGATTATCTCATCGGCGGAGGAGTAATACTAAAGTAAGTAAAAGTATAAAAACACCTTTAAAAGCAAATATTATTGTCAGGAAACCAAATGAGCTTTTGGAGGTGTGTATACATGGCTGACGATAAAATGAATACCAGAGATTGTTTGCAGAGAGCTTGGATGAATACCATGGAACTTGTTCGGGATTTTGAAATGTATTCAAAAAGGATTGAGGATGAAGAAGTTTCAGAAGTTTTTAAGAAACTTGCTGAGGAACAAGGGATGCAGGCATCTAATTTAAGGGAGTTATATCATAAATATGATCAGAATCAATAAAGACCGTTTAGCGGTCTTTTGTTTTTTAAAATAATTAACTATTCTGAAGAAATTAGCAATCATTTTTTCTCTTAGACTACAAAACATAATGATAAGTAATATTATTGGGGGTTATAACACAAATGAGATGTAGTGAAATTATTGATAAACCAATTTTCAATACTATAGAAAAGGATTCTTTTTCTACAGTATATGATGTAATACTAAATAGGAGTTCAAATAGAATTCTAGGGTTTACATGGAAAAAAAAGATATTAAAAAAACAATATGGAATTATATTATTAGATGATTTACTACTTATTAGCAGAGATGGCTTATATATGAAAAATGATAAAATTTCCAGGGAGTTTGATTATAATAATAGATCAAAATTTGGTTTATCATATATACATGATATTTTAAATAAAATAGTATTAAACATTGATAATGAAGTTATAGGTATAGTACGGGATATTATTTTAGATATAAATAGGGGTCGCTATATTAGTCTCGAGTTTTCAGAGGGTTATATTGATGATATTATAAGCGGGAGAAAGCTCATAACTGCTGGACTAGGATATAAAATTGACTCTGAAGCCCTGATTTTATACGATAGCAATGTAATACAACCTCAAGGAAGGGGGTTGTTGAATATGAATAAGTTGACATAATACAATTTGGAATGATGTATATGCTAGAGTATTTAAAAAATAGAGAAGTGATTCATAAATTTATAAAGTATGGAATTCTATTTTTATTTTTGTTTCTTGCAATTAAGTATAGGGTTTTATTATCTGATGTAATCAGCCCTTTTCTTATATCAGCTCTTTTAGCATATCTCCTTAATCCTATTATACATTTTTTAGAAAGGAAAGGGTTAATAAGAATTTACAGTGTAATTTTAGTATATATAATTTTTCTATGTATGGTAGTATTAATTGGGTTGATTATAGTTCCAAAGTTATTCAAGGATATATCAGTATTAGTTGAGAGTGTTCCTATTTATGCTAAGCAGTTTGATAAGCTGTATAAAAGTTTTCAAGACGGGTATATAAATAGCAATCTACCTCAAGGGCTCAAAGATATAATAGATGAAAATATCATACTTATACAAAGTATAGTTTTGAATTTTCTACAAAATGTAGCAGATTCGTTAATAAATATCTTCTCTCAATTATTTAATTATATAATCGTACCTGTGCTTACATTTTATATGCTTAAAGATTCGGAGTATTTTAAGAATCAACTCATACTTTTTTTGCCTAGGAAAAAGCGAAGTAAAATTTTGCAGCTTTTTAAGGATATTGATAATGTTTTTGGTAAATATATAAGGGGACAGATATTTATTTCTTCAGTAGTAGGAATTCTTACTACTATTGCATTAGTTTTAATAAGGGTTAAATACGCTTTAACATTAGGTATATTTGCAAGCATATCAAATATAATACCCTATTTTGGTCCTATTATAGGTATGATTCCCACAGTAATATTTGCACTTTTGGATTCTCCCACAAAGGCTATATATGCAACAGGTGCATATATACTGATTCAACAGATAGAAAGTGGAATTATCACACCTAAAATTATTGGAGAAAGTGTTGGGATACACCCTATTTATATAATTATGGCTTTGATAATAGGAGGTAAAATATTTGGAATTGTTGGATTAGTAATTGCAGTACCTTTTGCAGCAGTAATAAAACTATGTTTGAGGCATTTTCTAAAAAACTTTATATGATGGCTTAAATCTACCTTAGCGTAAAGTTACCATAGGGATTGTATGGAAATAAAAGTAAAACAATAGAAAAGAAGACTTCATCCTGTTATGATATAAGCTGACAAACAAATAAG
>NZ_JAWLCK010000057.1:0-17384 GCF_041687175.1 Lutispora sp. | reverse complement strand
CTATTTTTTGGATTTATTATTCCATATACTAATGCAAGTATTATAGGTGGGAAAAAAAGATTACTATAAGCCATTTACTTAAATTCAATCAAATCACTCCAATAGTATTTGTTTAATTATATTATACCACTAATTAATAAGTGGATTTTGTCAAATGGTGAAAATGATAGTAAGTTATTAAGATAAAATACCAAATATGACATTTGCTTTACCACTTATGCATAACCGGTTTTAAATAAAAAATCAATATGATATATTTCAGGTAAAGAATAAAGGAGGTGGCTACTATGAAATTAAAGCATAATCTGCTGAGTATGGCAGCATGTTTGGCTTTATTTGTAGCAAAGACTTCCGTTGGAACATGTTGCTATTGGGTGCTTCATCAACCCAAGATGCCGGACAAGTTATGCAAGTAGTTTTATTCTTAAGCTCAAGTGAAACCTTAGCTGACTAGTGCTACATAAATCGCCCCTGCTGATTTTCTGCAGGGGCAAAAAAGTTCTATCACAGAATCCTCATCCTGTATGCATTCATCGCAGTGACACCTAGTTTATCCATAAGCTTTGAATTGGCATATGCTCCTACTACTGCACCTATACCGGGCACCAGTTGGAGAAGCTTTGCAATATCTATGTAATCCCTGTATTCCTGCTGAAATTCTCTCCAATTAAAAAGCTCCAGGCTGCTGGGTAGGAGTTTTGAATACTCCTCCCAGTTTTCCATTTCATTGAATACTTTATTTACTGAGGTTTGACTAGAAAAGGCAAGCTGGAAGATTTTCAATATATATAATCTTTCCTTGTAATCTCTTACATCAAAGCCATAAATAGATGCTACATCGTAAAGGAACTTAATTTTTATGCTTAGCAATAATGGAAAGTCTGCAAGTCCCAATAGTATGCCGCCGGCACCGGTACCTGCACCTTCCAGCATGGCAGTCTTTTTATAGAAATTTATCTTTTCTCTCACCAATCTTTCTCTTTCTTCAAAGGGCATCAGAACATCTGGCTTTTTACTCATATATTCTGAGCCTGTAAGCACAACTTTCACCATGTTCTTGATGGCTGCAGTAACTATTTCATGATATTTCTGAGGAAGCATACTGTTTATTTTGTTTTGTACACCCTTTGATGCTTTATTTATGATAGACGGTTTCTTTCTCATTTTCTTTTTCCACTCATGCAACTCCATAGATGCTTTTATGTAATATCTATTCAATATATACACCTGCCTGTGTAGGAATATCATTCTATTTTATTATATCTTATTTTACTAAGTAATAATAAGCTTTAACTAAAGCATAAAAAATATTAGAATGAATGTAATATACTTGACCCTATAATATAAGAAACCCATTAGGTCAAATTAATAATAAGGTAGAATTATATTTTCCTATGGGTTATAGAAATAGTACTAGAAGAATAATGATATTAGCTGTAAAATACTATTAGCACAAAATTTATACGCTTGGAGGTTATATATATAATGAAGATTAAAAAGATATTGATAGGAATATTGATATTAACAATGGTGTTTACTGTAGGTTGTACTGGCAGCAAAGCTCCGGAACAAGAACAACAACAAGAAACTGTCACAGAGGAGCCAAAAAATCTTTCTCTGAAAGTTGGACTCATGCCTGCAGTAGATGCAGCTCCTATGCTTATAGCAGAGAAAAAAGGCTATTTCAGAGAATTGGGCTTGGATGTAGAACTCATTGTGTTTAACAATGCCCAGGATAGGCAAAGCGCTCTACAGACCAATTCAATAGATGGGGCCATGACAGACCTGATAGCTGTTGCTACCAATGTAAACGGCGGCTTCGATATAAGGGCTACGACCATAACATCAGGTATGTTCCCTGTTTTGGTGAAGGAAGGCTATACAGAGAAGAAAGATATAAAGGTAGCCATGATGGAAGTGAGCGTTACCAATTTTCTGATAGATGAGTGGCTAGGTAATGACTATAATATAGAGAAGGTATTTATAAACGAAATACCCGCTCGTCTGGAAATGATAAAAAGCGGCAATGTGGATATGGGTCTCTTCCCAGAGCCTATGGCTTCCATGGGAGCCTTGGGTGGATTGGAAAAGAGGATATATGATCCTGAAGACGGCTACTGCCCCGATGTTTTAGGCTTTACATCAAAAGCTCTGACTGAAAAGGCAGAAGCTATTAAGCTGTTCCATGAAGCCTATGACAAAGCAGTTGAGGATATAAACAAGGATGAATCTATTGCTCGGGAAATATTAATAGAAAAACTGGCATTGAAGCCTGAAATCAAGGATTCTATGATTCTTCCAAAATACATAAAAGCATCCCTGCCGGATAATGCTTATCTGGAAAAAATAATTTCATGGGTTGAAGATGTACTGAAAAAGGATATGAATATTAAGCCGGAACAGCTTGTTGAAAGGAAGTTCGTTGAATAATGATTCAAGTAAGAAATCTGAACTATGCTTACAGTTCAGATGTGGCGCTGAGCAACATAAATCTTGATATAAAACAAAATACCACTTGTGCCATAATAGGACCTTCAGGCTGCGGCAAGACAACACTATTGTATTTATTGGCTGGTTTTATTGATTATAACGAGGGTGAAATATATATAAAAAATGAAAAGGTGAAGGGAAGCAGAAGGGAAACGGGGGTTATCCTTCAAGACTATGGTCTGCTTCCCTGGAAAACTGTTTGGAATAATATAGCCCTGGGGTTAAAGGTAAGGGGAACCGCAAAGGAACAGATTAATAAAGAGGTGGATGAGATACTTCGGGAACTGGATATACAGGACCTGAAAAACAAGTATCCGGCTCAGCTGAGCGGAGGTCAGAAACAGAGGGTTACCATAGCAAGAACTCTGGTCATAAAACCGGATTTGTTGCTTTTGGATGAATTCACCTCTGCTTTGGATGCCATGACAAAGGAGAATATACAAAATTTAATTCTAAGTATTTATAAGAAAAGGCCTGTAACCATTGTATTTGTTACCCACAGCATAGAAGAGGCAGTTTTTTTGGGGCAAAAGATAGTGATAATGGAGAAAGCAAGGATTAAGAAGATTATTGACAATCCCTATTTTGGAGATGGAGAAATCCGTTCCAGAATTGATTACTACAACATATGCCTTGAAGTAAGAAGATGGCTTGAGGAAGGAAAGACATATGAAAATCGTTGAAAGAATCCTTAAAAATAAAACACTATATGGAATTATTATAGTGGTAATAATGTGGTATGTGCTGCATATATCAATAGAATCAAGTGTTATTCCCAGCCCCTATAATACCGTTAAGAGATTTGCTCATTTGATCCCTGAAGTACTGTCTGTACATCTTTTGGCAAGTCTGGGGAGGATAATGATAGCCATCGCTATATCAATAATCATTGGTGTACCATTGGGGCTTTGGATAGGTATGAATAAAAAGGCAGACAGCATAATCTCACCTGTCATTTACATATTATATCCTTTGCCTAAGATAGCTTTTCTGCCTGTTTTCATGATTCTCTTAGGCATAGGAAACTCAGCTAAAGTAACCCTTATAGTTACTATAATCATATTCCAGATGTTAATCGGAGTCAGAGACGGGGTAAAGGAAATACCTAAAGAGTTGTTTTATTCAGTAATATCTATGGGAGTATCCAGAGCAGGTATGTATAAACACCTTATAATGCCTGCAATACTGCCGAGACTTTTTTCGGCTCTAAGGCTCAGTCTGGGCATTAGCATATCCACATTGTTCTTTGCAGAGAACTTTGCTACCACCTATGGCATAGGTTACTATATAATGAATGCCTGGATTATGGTAGATTATCTGGATATGTTCGCAGGAATATTGGGCTTAAGTCTTTTAGGCTTACTGCTGCTCAGATTTTTAGATTTTTTGGAGAGAAAGCTTTGCCCTTGGGTATTTTTGACATGAAAAAGGGAAAACCTCTTAGAGGTTTTCCATATAGGTTACAATTTCAGTCTTTTCCTTTAGTTCTTCAAAATATGTTGATAAATATTTACTCTTATATTGAGGTAGCATTTGCTGTTCCAACTGAGGTCTGACCTCTTCAAATGTTATAACCTTTTTATCTTCTACTTTGATTATATGATATCCATAATCGGTTTGTACCAGATTACTTATCTCACCAGGTTCTAAAGAAAAAGCTGCCATTTCAAACTCAGGAACCATTACGCCGGCACCGAAATATCCTAAATCTCCTCTGTTATCCTTTGCACTTGGGTCTATGGAATACTCAACTGCCAACTTATTGAAATCCTCACCGGCCTTTACTCTTTCAAGTATCTTTTTGGCTTCTTCAAGATCCTCTATAAGAATATGGCTTGCTCTCACACTATACATGCTGTCCTTTATTGCATTATAGGTGGCTCGCAATTCTTCCTCAGGAACACTTACAGATTTGCTCACTTCCTTAGATAAATTATCTATAATTAATGACTTTCTAATGCTATTTCTTACATATTCCTCTGTTATATTCTGTGATGCAAGATATTCCTGATATTTTTCTTCCGACTCAAAATTGTTCTTAATATATTGAATCTGCAGGTCTACTTGATCTTCTGAAGCTGTAACTCCCAAATCTGCTGCATTTTCCAGCAAAATGGTTTCATTAATGATATTGCTTAGTAATGTTTCTTTTGCATAATCTATAAATTTTTTGCCCCCAACTTCCTGTTCCCAGACCTCTGGTCCGTTGCTTTCTTCTTGTTGAGCTTTGGCTATATTAAATATCTCATCAAAATAATCTTTTTTTATTTCAATTTTGTTTACTTTTGCAACTACAATATCGGAAGTGTCTGCAGATTCTGTATTAAGGAAACTGCATCCTGATAATAATATTGATACTGCTAACATAGAAAAAACCATTAATATTGATATTTTTATTTTCCTATTCAACTTATCATCCCTTTTCATCAAAAATTTAGTTTATACTTTGCTTCATGTATTCATAGGTAGACAAGTAATATTATAAGCCATAAGGTTCGCTGTGTAAATAAGAATGAGGATTTTCAAAGGCTATAAAAGGTGGATAAATAAACATAAGTATTGTATAATATTCACGGTAAAGAGTCTCAAATTACATATAATTCTTTAAAATACGGAGGAAAAGAAATGAGTATAGAAAGTGTTAAAAAACAATTCCAAGATGAGGGACTTCCTTTAGAAGTAATAGAGTTTGATTGCAGTACAGCCACTGTTGAGCTGGCTGCCGCTGCTCTTGGCGTTGAACCGGCGAGAATAGCCAAAACTATGGCCTTCAGGCTTAAAGACAGAGATATTCTGTTATTGACAAAAGGCGATGTGAAGGTGGACAACAGAAAGTTTAAGGACTATTTCAAAGAAAAGGCAAGATTTATAAGTCCTGATGAAGTGGAAGAAGCTACTGGCCATCCTGTAGGTGGGGTATGTCCTTTCGGATTGACTAAACCTCTTGATATATACCTTGATGAATCATTGAAGGTGTTTGATTATGTCTATCCCGCTGGAGGAGGAGCCAATACTGCGGTGAAGATATCTGTGGATTATCTGGCTGAGGTGACAAAAGGTACTTGGGTAGATGTATGTAAAGAATAACGTAATATGTGGACATATATAATTATGAAGCTGTCACATTGTGACAGCTTCATACAATTAAACTAATGTCTATTATCAATATGCAGTCCAACCGCCATCTGCAACTATGCACTGGCCGTTTACGAAGCTGGAATCATCGGAAGCCAGGAACAATGCTACAGTTGCAATTTCTTCGGGTTTTCCGCTTCTTGGATTTCCAACTGTACTTGGCATTATTATTCCTATGCCTTCCTGATTAACATTTTTCATGAAATCTCCAGTAGCTATTTCTGTTTCTACAGCACCGGGACAGATGGCATTACATCTTATGTTCTTCTTGGCATACATATATCCGGTGTTCTTTGTTAAACCTACAAGCGCATGCTTGGAAGCGGTATAAACAGCCCCAGCTCTGGAACCATACAAGCCACCTATGGATGCAACATTTATGATATTGCCTCTCCCTTGTTTTAAGAAAATATTCACAGCTTTTCTAATGCTGTAGAAAGGTGCATAAACATTTAAGCTGAAAACCTTTTCCAACATTTCATCTTTTACATCACCAACGGGACTAAAGTCGTCCATTATACCTGCATTATTCACCAAGATATCCAGTCTGCCAGAATCATTATATGTAAAATCAATGATTCTCTCAGCATCTTCTTTCTTTGTTAAGTCAGCCACAATAGGTATAATATTCCCTTCAAATCCTTCAGCGCTTTTTGCCAGTTCCTCCAGTCTTTCTGCTCTTCTAGCAACTGCATAGACGATAGCGCCCTCTTTTGCAAAAAGATAGGCGATATCTTTACCCATTCCAGCACTTGCGCCTGTAACCACTGCAACCTTTCCTTTTAATTTCATAACCCCCACCCCTTAATTAGTTAATAATATATTAACAAATATTAGAAAACATTATAATATATTACACTTAAGAAATAAATAGGTTATGTAAAAATATTTTGAGGACAAAAATAATTTTACCTGCTAATTTTGCTTTCAGGTATATTGTTCTGCAGCAACAATCCCTTTACTCTTTTAATATCATCTTCAGTAGCATTTATGGTTATGGGGCCCAGGTCATAGGTCTGATATAGCACTAGCTTTTTCTTCATATATCTGAAGCCTTCAATTCTTTCAAAGGGGTAGAAGCCGGAACCGTTAGGATAATTTGCGTTTACTGGCAGGTCAAGGCGAGGATCGAATCCTGTAATAGTAATACCTTTATCTGTCACAATTATCTTCATGGTTTTATTGAAGAATTTAAATAGTATTTCTGTTATAATAATGAATGTGATAAGTAATCCTATACCCCAAAGTGTGTATTTATTTAATGTTTCACCTCTAAAGAAAGGAAATACAACCGGTAATATAGGGAATATATATATGATTATTCTGTCAACTAGTCTAAAAGGGGCTACAGGATATTCTCCTATTATAGTATAGTTGTTAAGCTTGTTCATTATTCTGCGAGTATATATAATGCGAAAAAATCCTTGAGAAATATACAGCAGCCCAGTGCTTAACATGATATTCAGGTAACCTGTTATAACAGGTAATAATCCAGTTTCACCCTGAGTTGCTGGAATAATTGCCAGTATCATGTTAAAAATAGTAGAACCAATTAGAAATGCGAACAGGGAAAATATAAATGTTATAAGCTTCATTGAATTAGACATTTTTACACCTCTCAGTATTTTATATATTTATGGAGTCAGGCTCCTAAGTCCTATTACTTATCTAATGCCAGAAGCCAGTAGCCAGCGACCAGAGGCTTGAAGCTAGTGAGTATAGGCTAGAAGCATAAAAATTACTGCGTAATTATTATATATAATATAAATTACTAAATCAAACATAGTTTAACCCAATAGAGATGAGGTAATGCCAATGCTAAAGTTAGAAGAAAAACTGAAAAATCTGCCTGATAAACCGGGCGTATATATAATGAAGAATGAGAACAACCACATTATATATGTGGGAAAGGCCATAAATCTGAAAAACAGAGTAAGGCAATATTTTCAGGCGTCTGCCAGTAAGTCAGCCAAGGTTCATGCCATGGTGGAAAATATAAGGGATTTTGAGTATATAATAACGGCAAACGAACTGGAAGCCTTAATATTGGAGTGCAATCTTATAAAGAAGCACAGGCCAAGATATAATGTTATGCTCAAGGATGACAAGCATTACCCATATATAAAAGTCACCACAAATGAAAGCTTCCCTCAGGTTCTTAAGGTCAGAGAGATTAAAAAGGATGGAGCAAAGTATTTTGGCCCTTATACCGATACAAAGGCTGTTAACCAGACCATCCAGTTAATATCAAAAATCTTCCCCATCAGAAGCTGCAACAAGAACATTGAGAAAATAGCGGGGAAGGAGAGGCCTTGCCTCAATGCCCATATAAATCAATGTATAGCACCTTGTACCGGTAAGGTAAGCAAGGAAGAGTACAATAAACTGGTGAACTCTGTATTGCTTTTTCTTGAAGGCAAGCAGCAGGAATTGCTTTCTGAACTTGAAGTCAAGATGGAGAAATATGCAGAGAGTCTGGAATTTGAAAAGGCTGCAGAGCTTAGAGACCAGATTGAGGCTGTAAAGAAGATAAATGAAAAGCAGATAATCATATCCTCCAGGATGGAGGATCAGGATGTGATAGCCTATGCAGAATCAGGGGAAATAGTATGTGTTCAGGCTTTCTTCGTGAGAGGTGGGAAACTAATAGGCAGGGAGACCTTCTTCTTATCTGATGTAGGCAACAGCGATGGAGGAGAAATAATAAGCAGCTTCATGAAGCAATTCTATAATAAGGCTTTATATATACCAAAGACCATACTGGTTTCTAATGAATTTGATGAAAAGGAGCTTATTGAAGAATGGCTGGCTAAGAAGAAGGGCTCAAAGGTTTCCATAACCGCACCTCAAAGAGGAGACAGGCGTAAACTGGTGGAAATGGCACGAAGCAATGCAGAAGAGAACTTAAGACTGGAGATTGAAAAGATTGAGAAGGAGAAAAAACCTTCCGAAGCCTGCAGAGAATTGGCTGGTTTTATGGATCTGTATCATAGGGAAATCTATAGGATTGAAGCCTTCGATATATCTAATATTCAGGGAGTGGACAATGTGGCCTCCATGATAGTTTTTGAGAATGGCAAGCCTGCCAAGAAGAACTACAGAAGATTCAGGATAAAAGGCTTCGAAGGCCAGGATGATTATGGCAGCATGAGGGAAATTCTCTGGAGAAGATTCACCCATGGCATAGAGGAAAGAAAAAAAATAGATGAAGAGGATGGGGATTATACTAAAGGAAAGTTTTCTGAGTTCCCAGATCTCATAATGATAGACGGTGGAAAAGGACATGTAAATGCTGCTTCTGAAGTCCTGACAGAGTTGAATCTATCAATACCAATATGCGGAATGGTAAAGGATGAAAGGCACAGGACAAGAGGTCTTATCTATGATGATACAGAGATAAACATACCTCCCAGAAGCCTGGCCTTTAAGCTCGTGGCTTTCATTCAGGATGAAGCCCACAGATTTGCTATTGAATATCACAGAAGCCTTAGGGAGAAAAAGCTTGAAAAGTCGGTACTGGATGAAATAGAAGGAATAGGACCGGGAAGGAAAAAAGCACTTTTTACGCATTTCAAAAGTATTGAAGCCATCAAAAAAGCCAGTATTGAGGAATTAGTTCAAGTAAAAGGCATGAATAAAAAAGCAGCTGAAAATATATATAATTTTTTCAATAAATAAGACTTTTCCCACCGGATATCGTATATTGTTACAGAAGCGTAGAAGTAGTAATGGAGGTAAATGATATGAATAAAAAATTATATAAATCCAGGCATAATAAGACTCTAGCTGGTGTATGCGGCGGTTTGGCCGAGTATTTCGATATTGATGTGACCATAGTCAGGTTGATTTGGGTTGCCTTCTTCTTTTTAAGTGCAGGTTTTCCCATTTTTCTGGCATACATCATAGCAGCATTTATAATGCCGGAAGAGCCTATAGATAACAATAACTACAACAATCCATATTCCAATGTTGATTATAAGGTGGATAAAGACGAACAATAAGCAGGTAGCAATACCTGCTGATTTGTTGTTAAGGAAAGTATGCTTTCCTTAACAATGGGGGATGCAAGGGGGAACTCCCCCTGCCGGCAAAGGAAGGTGCTCAGGATGCGAAGCATCCTTTTTTATAATGCTTAGGAAAGTATAAATTTCCTTAATATATACTTTCCGGTAAAAGCATTTCAAGAAAGGCTTCCTTGATTGTTATAAATGATTCCAAAGGAAGCCTTTCTTATTTTGTGCTAATTATCAATAAAAAAGAATATAAATTTAGTAGCAATCTTGAACTCGGAGCCCTGAGCTCTTAGTTCTAAACTCTGAGTTCTATTAAGGAGGTGCGTTTGTGACAATCAAAAGGGCTGTAACGCTTTTTTTATGTATTATAATAATCATATATATTTTTACCGGACCCGTATTATTCAAAAGATATGCTGTTGATTACAAGAACAGCTATGAGCCAAAAACTGAGGAAGCAGAGTGGAAAGGAATAATAAGCTTCTGGGATTATCCAAATTTAGATACAACAAACGGAAGCAGGCTGGGATGGATAGAAAAAAGAATAAGAGAGTTTGAAAAAAACAATCCAGGTGTGTACATAGAATTCAGGCCTTTATCAGCTGAGGAAGGAAGAACTACATTGATGGCAGCTTCGAAGATAGGAGCTGCACCTGATATTGCTCCTGTGGGCAGCGATTGGTTTTTTATAGCCTCAGGATTTTTGGAACCCTTGGATGAGTATATTACGGAAGAGGATAAAATGGATTTTAAAGAAGATGCATTAGAAGCTGTAAGCTTCCAGGGAAGTATCTATGGTCTTCCTTGGGCTGCCAGAGGTTATACCCTGTTGCTCAATAAAAAAATATTTGAGGAAAGGGGTATAGAACTGCCTCAGAATGGTCAATGGACTTATTCTGAGTTTGTGGAGTGCCTGAAAAACCTCACTTTTGAAGGTGGAAGGAGAGGAACAGAAAGCATATATGGCATAAATGGACACATTGATCTAGGCAGTTATAATGTTTCTGGAATATTGATGTGCGATGGAGCTCAATTTGTTGACAATCAGGGCAATTATGCTTTTAATGGACCTGAAGCACTAAGAGGGCTGCAAAAGCTCTATGATCTCAAGCATAAGTACAAGGTCACCCATCCACAGTTTGGAGAAATCAATAAGAATCAGGCTTTCATAACATTTCTCCAAGGCAAGTGCGCTGTATTTCTGGCAGATGCCTGGATGGTTCCCTATATAAGAAATATGGCAGGTAATTATAATCTGGAGTTTACTGTGGCTGATTATCCTATAGGAGATGCAGAAATACCCATGTATCTAAACGACATTTATTACAGCTATGGGGTATTAAAGCAGGAAGATCCCCAAAAAAGGAAGATGTGTGCGAAGTTTATAAAGTATATTACAGATAAAAGCTTTACCGAGGACTTAACCAAGTTTGGGTATTTTTCACCGAGAAAATCCGGAGATTTGTTGTATGTACAGGACGAAGAAATGCAACGGATAAGTGAGAACCTGAATTATGCTCAGGCTTTACCTAATAATAAAAATTGGCAGGAAATAAATGCAGTAATACAATATAATATAAAAGAGATGTTGGTTTATGAAAAATCTCCTGAAGAAGTTCTGGAAGATATTAATAGACAGATAAGTAAATATTTTCCTGAAAATAGCAGGGATAATGATTAATAGATGTGATTTTGTCAAATAATTATATAGATACCTGATGAGATAATGTTGTATAATTAAGTAATAATTGTATTAGGTAATCGGAGGAGATAACATGTCGGAAGAAAAAAGTAAAAAGAGAGAAAAACAGCCGGTAATTGAATATAATAATAAAAAATATCTTAGAATACCTGTAAAGACTCATGTAATAATGAGAGATGATAATATTGTTGATGTTGTGAAAAAATATACCCAAGAGATTGTAAAGGAAGATGATATAGTATTTATAAGTGAAAAGGCGGTAGCTATAACCCAGGGAAGAGCCTATCCCTTAGAGGAAATCAAACCCAGACCATTGGCTAGATTTTTATCCAGGTATGTGACCAAGACACCAGCAGGCATAGGCTTAGGCATACCGGAGACTATGGAAATGGCATTGAGAGAATGCGGTGTATTAAAGATACTTTTTGCAGCTGTCGTAAGCTTTTTTGGGAAGCTCATAGGACGAAAAGGGGATTTTTACAGGATCGCAGGCTATAAAGCTTCATCCATTGATGGTCCAACACCCAATACATTGCCACCTTACAACAGGTATGTGGTATTAGGACCTGAGAATCCAGACAAAGTTGCCAAAGAAATAAGTGAAAGAATTAGAGCACAAGTTGCTATAGTTGATATAAACGATTTAGGGGGAAACATACTTGGTACCTCTAAAGAATCAATGGATCGCAATGAACTTCTCGGTATATTGAAGGATAACCCCCTGGGTCAATGCTCAGAACAAACGCCTATAGGGATTATAAGGAGTATAGAAGCTTAATGACAGATATTAGAGGAGGATTATATTTTGCATCTTACTGATTTATTTTCTAATATTAAACTAAATGAACCAATGAAGAATCACACCTCCTTCAAGGTGGGAGGAAATGCGGATATATTTATAGAACCTGATAATGCAAACGAACTTGTAGAGTTCATTCGATACGCAAAGGAGAACAACATTCCATATTATATTATGGGAAACGGCACTAATATGCTGGTATCTGATGAAGGAATCCGGGGAGCAGTAATCAAGCTTGGGGATAAAATATCATCAGTTGAGGTAGTAGATGATAAAGTAATAGCCCAATGTGGAGCCAAACTGCCGGATGTAGCAAATATTGCTGCTGAATATTCTTTGACAGGTCTCGAATTTGCCTGCGGCATACCTGGCTCTATAGGAGGGACCGTAGCAATGAATGCAGGAGCCTATGAGAGTGAGATGAAGGATGTTGTTGAAAGCGTAGAGGTGCTGGATTCAAATCTGCAGTACAAGGTACTGCAGAGCAAGGAAATGGAATTCGGATATAGAAAGAGTGCTATCAGTAAGCACAACTATATAGTTTTGGGATGTACATTTAAGTTAAAGAAAGGCAGTAAATCGGATATTAAAGCTCTAATGGATGAGTATACAGAGCGTAGACAGAACAAGCAGCCTTTGGATATGCCAAGTGCGGGAAGCATCTTCAAGAGACCGGAAGGCTATTATGCAGGAAAACTCATAGAAGATGCCGGCTTGAGAGGCATGACCATTGGAGGAGCCCAAGTTTCTGAGAAGCACTGTGGTTTCATCATAAACAAAGGGGATGCTACTGCCAGGGATATATATAATTTAATAAAGCATATCCAGAAAACCATTTATGAGAGATTCGGAGTGAAGCTAGAGACAGAAGTCAAGCTTATAGGCAAATTTGAATAATACCAGGCCACAGGACAACAGAAGTCTCTGTGGCTTTTCCTTTTCAACAGAATCCAAAATCTCCTTTTGATAATACTAAGAGTGGTATATAATTAAAATGAATATTGAGAGGTGTACATATGATAAAACTCTTTGCAGATTACCATACACATACCATATACAGTCATGGGACTGGGACAATAATGGATAATGTAAATGCGGCAAAGAAAAAAGGGTTGAAAGAAATAGCCATCACAGATCATGGCTTGAGACACTTTACCTATGGGGTTAAAAGAGAAAAACTCAAAAGGATGAGGGAAGAAATCGATGAAATAAATGAAAATAATAAAGATTTCAAGGTTCTTCTTGGCTTGGAATGCAATATAATAAGCAGCGATGGACAGATAGATTTGGACGATGAAGCTATGAAGTATATGGATATTGTTCTTCTTGGATATCATATGATGGTTAGATTGAAAGGCGTTCCAAGCTATGTTCATATATACGGCAGACACTATCTTTCTAAAATAAGCAAATCCATGGCGGAAGAAACAAGGCAGAGTAATACTGACATAATGATAAATGCAATAAAGAAGTACAAGGTAAACATAATAACTCATCCAGGAGCAAGAATATCAATGGATACAGGCCGTCTGGCAGAAGCAGCAGCCAAAACAGGCACTGCACTTGAGATAAACTCAAAGAGCAATATTATGACTGTTGATTATCTTAAAGTTGCTGCGGGACATGGAGCTAAGTTCGTAATCAATAGCGATGCACATAAACCCGAAGATGTAGGTAATTTTAGAAATGCTATAAAATTAGCAGAAATGGCAGGATTGACAAGTCACCAGATAATAAATGCAGTAAAATCTTAATACTACAAGAGGAGGGGATATATTGAGATTTGTGATTATTACAGGACTTTCAGGAGCAGGAAAAAGCCAAGCCATTAAATTCTTGGAGGACTTGGGTTTTTTCTGCGTAGATAACTTGCCTCCTGCACTTATATTGAAGTTTGCTGAAATATGCAGCCAGACCAGGGGCGGTATAGAGAAGGTTGCTGTAGTAACAGATATAAGAGGCGGCAGATTCTTCGATCAACTTCAATCAAGCCTGGAAGAATTGGAAAAAGGAGGCTTCAACTATGAAATCTTATTCCTGGAGGCTTCTGATGAGACATTGATAAAAAGATATAAGACAAGTAGGAGAATGCATCCTCTGGCGGGAGACGGGAGGATAATAAGAGGTGTAAAGGCTGAAAGAATGAAACTGGAGGAAATCAAGAAGAAGGCTAATTATATTATAGACACAACAAATATGAGTACATCACGGCTCAAACAGGAGATAGTTCATCTATTCGTAGAAGGCGGAAAAGCTGAAAAATTGATTTTAAATATAATATCCTTTGGTTTCAAATACGGCATACCACTGGATGGGGATTTGGTTTTTGATGTAAGATTTCTGCCCAATCCTTACTATATTGAATCAATGAAAAAACTCAGCGGAAATGATGATGAAGTCCGGGAGTATGTGATGAGATGGCCTGAAGCCAGAGAATTTATGGAAAAACTTGTAGAAATGATAGAATTTTTAATACCTTATTATATAAAAGAAGGCAAGAGTCAGTTAGTGATTGCTATCGGCTGTACAGGGGGAAGGCATCGCTCCGTTACCATGTCCAATATGCTTTGCCAGAGGTTGAAGGAAAAGGATCATAGGGTGATTTTGGAGCACAGAGATATATATGAAGAAGGAAACTGATAAGGATGGGGGACGATTAAATTGGATATAAAGGGGTCAAAAAAACTGATCAAAAGCAATGGTTGGTCTATCGGTGGACCAAAAGTTGTGGCTATAGGGGGAGGTACAGGACTGTCAACTTTGTTGAGAGGACTTAAGTCTTATACATCGAATATTACTGCAATAGTGACCATGGCAGATGATGGAGGAGGCTCAGGAATACTGAGAAATGACTTGGGGATGCTGCCTCCGGGAGACATAAGAAACTGTATACTAGCCCTGGCCAATACAGAGCCCATCATGGAAAGCCTTATGCAGTATAGATTCAAAGAAGGCTGTCTGAAGGGCCAAAGCTTTGGAAATCTTTTTATTGCTGCACTGAACGATATATGCGGCAGCTTTGATAATGCAGTAAGGGAAATAAGCAATGTATTAGCCGTAACAGGAAAAGTGGTTCCTGTGACTTTGGATAATATTACACTGTTTGCTGAATTGGATGATGGCACTATTATAAAAGGTGAATCCCAAATACCAAAAATTCAATTTAGCAGCAACAAGAAAATTAAAAGAGTATTCTTGGAACCAGCAGAATGCCAACCTATGGAAGAGGCCTTACAAGCCATAAGGGAAGCAGATGCCATAATAATAGGGCCAGGAAGTCTATATACCAGCATAATACCAAACTTCATGGTGAAAAATGTGGCTGATACTGTATATGAATCAAAGGCTATGAAGATATATGTCTGCAATATTATGACACAAAAGGGAGAGACCATAGGGTACAATCTATGTGATCACATTGATGCTATAAATACACATGCAAAACATGATATAATAGAATATGCCATTGTAAATACAGGAAATATTCCTGAAGAATTGGCATTAAAATACATGGATGAATATGCAAATACAGTGGAGATCGATTGGGATAATGCAAAAGCTAAGAGTATCAAAACTGTGGAAGGCGATTTTGTAAGAATTGATAAGGGATATGTGAGGCACGATTATAATGAATTGTCAAAATGCATATTCACCTTACTGAATCAAGAGAGAAAGGACCATAGAATTGAGTAATAGTAAGGGGAGAGATAATTTTGAGCGAGAATATTAAGAAGGAAATAATATCCTGGATAAAGCTGATTGCTACTGCTTTTATCATAGCATTTGTTTTAAAAACCTTCATATTTCAGATTGCATATGTGAAGGGACCTTCCATGGAACCGACTTTATACGAAGGACAGATTCTAATAGTATCAAAGCTAAATTACAGAATCGGAGCTCCTAAAAGAGGAGATATTGTTGTTTTAAGTGATAATCTGGAGCATAAGGATTTGATAAAAAGAGTCATAGGATTGCCGGGAGAAAAAATAGATATAAGAGATGGATTTGTATACATCAATGGAGAACTATTGGAAGAAAAATATATTAGTGTTCCCACCTATGAATATGGATTTGAAGGCTCAAAAGTGCCGGAAGATAAATATTTTGTATTGGGAGACAATAGACCAGAAAGCAGGGACAGCAGATCTGGCTCTTTGGGCTTTGTGGAAAGAGAAAATATAATGGGAAAAGCTGTCTTCAGGCTTTGGCCCTTGAATAAGATAGGTACGATCGAATAAAGGTGGTGCTTAAATGTCCTTTTCATCAAAGGTAAAGAACGAAATTGCAAAACTGCAGGATGAAAATTCATGCTGTCAGATAGCAGAATTATCTGCTTTGATTAAGATGAACGGAACCATACAGATTTTAGGCAGAAACAGGATCGGAATAAAGCTCACTACAGAAAATGCAGCTATAGCGAGAAACATATTTTCATTGATTAAGAACAACTTTGACTTTAATACCAAGGTTGCCATGACCAAGAACAAGCAACTAAAAAAGAATTACAGTTACACCCTATTGGTTGATTCAGATTCAGCCTCTGAAAATATACTTAAGAAGCTTTTCATAATCAATGAAACAGCAAAGGGAAATAGGATAAATAACAGAATACCCAACAGCATAGTCAAGAAAGACTGCTGCAAAAGGGCGTACTTGAGGGGTGTATTCCTTGGAGGAGGCTCCATCAGCGATCCAGAGAAGACCTACCATCTGGAAATGGTAACAAGCAATGAGACCTATGCCAAGGACATAAAAAATCTCATAAACAGCTTTGGACTTAATGCAAAAATAGTTTTGAGAAAAGATTACTTTGTCGTATATCTAAAAGAGGGAGAAAACATAGTTGACTTTCTCAATATCATAGGGGCTCATAGCGCATTGCTGGATTTGGAGAATGTTAGAATATATAAAGAAATGAGAAACAATGTAAACAGGCTGGTAAATTGCGAAACTGCCAATCTTAGCAAAACTGTAAATGCGGCCATGAGGCAGATAAATAATATTAAATATATAAAAGAACACATGGGTTTGAACAAGCTGCCCAAAAATCTCAGAGATATAGCTGAAGCAAGACTTTTGCATCAGGATGCAAGCCTGAAGGAATTAGGTGAGATGTTGAGTCCTGCTGTAGGGAAATCAGGAGTAAACCATAGGTTGAGGAAGCTGGATGAATTGGCAGAACAATTAAAGGAAAGAAATCAATAGGAGGTCATCCATAGATGGAGATAGATATCAGGTATTCAAA
>NZ_JAWLCK010000056.1:0-17504 GCF_041687175.1 Lutispora sp. | reverse complement strand
ATGTTCCAAAGGCATATAAATATATATACCTTTTTCCAGTCCTTCAACATTGTTAACTGCCAGATAAGTTTCAAAGGCATGCCTTCCTCCTGCAGAAGGTACCGGGCGCAGAGTTATATGTCCTGTATTTTTATATGCAGGTATTATCTTCTGCACACCTTGAGTAGCCCATAGCAGAAATGACAGCTCTTCCAATGTGATGGGTGTATCTTTATAATTTCGCCTGCTTCTCCGGTTGCCGATACAAGTATATATGTCACTTTGCTTGATTAGATTTTTGTTTACTTCCGGAAGCTCAATAATTCTTAAACTGCTGTCAATTGGTTTAGTAACAGGTGGTGGTGTCATACCTCGTTCTTGATCTGAAATAAATTCACGCTCAGGAAGATCAAATCCGCTTTTCATGAAGTCACGATTGTCTTTGAAAGAATCCATAGTTTATCACTCATTTCTCAATACTATTATAAATCCATCCAGTATCTCGTGGCTTATTTTAAATCCTTTATTTAAATAAAACTTTAATGCATTATCATTGCCATTTGACACAAAGATGAAGTGATCCTTTATATCCTCAAATAAATTCAGCCATTCCATAGACTTGTTAAACAGCACAGTGCCAATACCAGTATTGCGATATTCCTCTTTTATAAAGAACTGGGAAAGGCAGCCTACATCATCAGTTTCTACAGAATCAAAATCAAAGAATGCATCACAGTGTAAAGTAGCAAAACCTCCTGAGTATGTTCTCTTAGGTGAAATATTGCTATAAGCATACCCTACTATTTCATCTCCGTCTTTGGCTATAATGGTAAAATTAGCTTTTGCACTCTTAACAGAAGGAATAACCCTTGTTTCAAAACGCATGTTATCGAAAAACTCCGGATGTATGTACGCTTTAGATTTCTGATAAGCCATTAGCTCATTGCACAAATCTTTTATGCAGTTAATATCTTCATCGGAAATAACTTCATAATGGATACTCACACAGACCACCCTTTCAAATAAATATATAAAATATGTTTGATGGAAAAACCAAGTTTGATATTATTATATCAGTAGGAGTTATTGTGACAAGTATGCATTATTTTCTGATTAAGTAAGAAAAATCTGAGTATTGGAGTGATCTCATGAGCAACCATGCATTATATAAGAACAACTATGACGGCTGCCCCTTAACCTATGCTTTGAACCTTATCGGTGGAAAATGGAAATTGCCCATCATCTGGGCATTGAATAAGAACGGAATATTGAGATACAACGAATTAAAAAGAAATATCGATGGTATAACCAATATGGTACTTACTCAGTCCCTTAAAGAATTGGAGTCAGATGGAATAGTTAATCGTAAGCAATATATGGAGATACCACCGCGGGTTGAATATTCTCTCACGAATAATGGCAAAGAGCTTATCCCTGCGCTAAAAGCGCTGGCTCATTGGGGAGAAAAGATGAAGAAAGAGCCTGCGCAATAACTGTAAATTATACTGCTGCCCCTTCGGTTTACCTTAATACTTTGAATATGAAAGCGATGCTCTAGAATTCAAGCCATTAGGTATTATCAAGAACATGAGTCTTAGGTGTCTACCCCAAAAACTCAAGAATTTTATCTTAAGGCTGACATAGAAAATATGTATAGGAAATACAAGTCCTACTACGATGAATAGTTGGAAAAGTATAAGGAAGTCTGCTTCCTCGCAATCATGAAGATAAATAAGTGCTTAAATATTGAGGTAGATGAATTCATCATTAAAGCATTGACATACAAGTATATGAACAATCATGACAAGTCATATATAGACTTTGTTAAGAACCATCAAGGATTCATACTCATAGATTACTTTGATGAGCGGTTTGATGAGTTTCAGGGTTATAACGTGACATTGGAAGATTTCATAAAGAAGCTTATAAATGAACATAAGTCCTAATCATGTATTTTTCCACACATAAACCTTATATAGACGCTTAGATATTATAGAAAAGATACTATTACTTCTCTCTCTAAATACTCAATGCTCTTACAGATACTGAGTATTTCTCTTTCATACTCCTCTTTGTTAATTATTCCATTCTTTAAGTGTTCAGGAGTAATGCTATTTATATTCTGCCTAATGGATCGAATGCAATAATCCACAGAATGTATTCCTCTTAAGTGTTTAGCACAAAACATACAAATTGCATCAAGGTTTCTCAATAAACCAAATTCTCCGTCCAAATAGATATAATTGAGTTTGCTATCTGCTCTATAAATATTTTTAAGCCCTTTTATCTTGTCAATACACCTATTAAATTCAACAATCTCACTATAAACTATTTTTTCCACAATCCACACCCCCTTCATTGATAAATTTATCAAGTTCACCTTAATTATAGACATATTTGTAAATACTGTCAATTTTGGTGCACACTCCCTTCAAGTTGGTAGGATTCGATTGCTTTCCTTGTGGTGTATTGTTCCTCGTTTTAGATGCAATTCCCATGGCAACAGTTGATCGCTAGCAGTTCGAATTTTTGGCCACCTAAATATAAGATTAGTTATTGCTTGATCGGTTGAACAATGTCTGTTTGAATTTATAACTGTCTGCATTGCTGGTAAAATCTATTCACCAAAAATGCGAGTTTTCTCTACATTTAACAGAGTTGACGATTTCACTACATGAAATTTAAATTAAATAATGTGAAAATATATATTGACATAAAAGCTGTATAAAAATATAATGAAATGGTTGGATTTAATTCCATAATGTTCTATAACATATATTCTAAACCATATATATTAAAGATTATATGACGCTATACGATAAAGGCAAGTCTAGCGAAAAGCAGGGACGTGAAGGTACGAGTTTAAGGTGATTTTTCTATGACAACTGAGACATCAAAATAGGTTTTTCAGCCATGGCATGTATAGCACCATGGTTTTTATTATTAGTATATAAACGAGGAGGATTCTTTTGAATTTTGTACAGGGCATCGCATGGCCAAAAGATATTTTTTATAAGAAAATTAACACACTAACAGAACTGCTTAAGTTTGACAATAATACATATGTACATTCACAAAATGTGGCAAGATACTCCACAAGACTTAATAAACTTCTGGGTACCGATATAGATGACAGAATAATGTATTACTCCGGGTTGTTCCATGATATAGGCAAATTGAAGGTAGATCTGAATATTTTGAATAAAGAAAGCGAATTACAGGATAATGAATTTGATATTATTAAAAAGCATTCAAGTCTGGGATATATAATGATGAAAAAATATCTCATGCCAAAAGAGATGCAGTATGCGGCTTTCTATCATCATGAACGCTGGGACGGAAAAGGTTACCCAATTAGACTCAAGGAAGAAGAAATACCCGTTGTGGCGCGAATTATAAGCATATGTGATGTATATGATGCTTTGACATCCGACAGACCATACAGAAAAGCCTTTACAGCAGATGAAGCAGTAAATATGATGAAAAATTTCAATGGACAGTTTGATCCGGAAATGTTTAAAGTCTTTATCAACAATTTGGATTCAATAGTCGACAGGTAACAGCTTAATAAAAAATCAAAACAGGCTTTCATCACATCGATGAAAGCCTTCATTTTACTATGTATGGCGGAGAGAGAGGGATTCGAACCCTCGGTACCCGTTTTGTAGGTACACACGATTTCCAGTCGTGCGCCTTCGACCAGCTCAGCCATCTCTCCGTTTGCTGCTCGCACTATGTTATTATACTAGAAAAAAAACTAATTGGCAACATGAAAATTTATCAAAGAGTCATATACATTTCGTATTGAGCTATTTTTTCTTTTTCAAATCCTAATTTTCTATAGAAACCATATAAAGTATGATTGTTTGGAAAGCTTGTGCCAAGCTTTGTCAGATTCAGCATTTCTATTGCGTTGCTAAGAAGAGCTGAGCCAATTTTCTGTCCTCTATATTTTTTGTCAACCCAAATCAAATTTATTCTGCCATACTCATTTATGCTCAATATGCCCACCATCTTATTATCCATAAAAGCACCATAATTATGCTGTCCTTCCGACTTCTCTATATAGGGGAAATCATTTTGCCAGTTTATGTACACATCTCCCATTCGTTCTCTGACATCTTCCAGTTGGCTAAACTCCACAGGTTTTATGTCATATTCATTATTGAAATTCTTCAATTTGCTTAAATCGGATAATTGAAAATATTGGAGTTCGTATATTTTTTCATAGCCATGTTTTTTGTAGAAATTCAGTGCTCTGTCATTCCCTATTATATTTTCCAACATCATTTGGCTGCAACCTTCACTGATGGCCCTTTCTTTATGAAGATAAAACAGTTCATCGGCGATTCCCGTTCCTCTGTAATCTGGAACAATACAAAAAGCACCGCATCTCATAGTTTTTATCCCCTGATAATCTTTTATACCGCCTAAAACAAGCCCTACAGGTCTATTTTTTTCTATGGCAATGAAAGAATGCTTCAATTCATTGCCTTCAGGGCCAAAAAATCTTTTTCTAAATGCTTCTAAAGGTAAGTCAAACTTAACAATGTAATCTGAAAATCCTTCGTTAAAACATTGATACACCATTTCAAAGTCCACATCATTACAATTTTTAAAAACCACAATCATCACCTACCATTCTATTAGAATGAGGTGGCGCAATGTCCCCCCACATCTTTGGTAAGATTATATCACAACTTTTACTCATCAGAAAGAAAAAAATGTTAAAAGCAGGCTCCTATGCCTGCTTCTCCTAGTTATCGCTTTCTGTCAGCTTCACTTCTACAGTTTTATATCTGTTCAATTCTCCGTAAGCTTCCACTTTTAAAACATCTCCGACTTTTTTACTTTGAATTATTTTTTGCAGTTGTTCTATGGTAGTTACCCTTTCATCATCGATCTTTGTGATTATATCGCCTCTCACCAGTCCTGCCTTGTCAGCTCCGCTTCCATCTATAACCTGCCTGATTAAAACTCCCTGGGGAACATCATACTGTTTTGCTGTTTTCTCATCTATAGTTTGGCCTGTAATTCCCAGATATGGTCTTGATACCTTTTTGTTCTCTATCAATTGCTGTATTATTGGCTTAGCTTCATTTATGGGAATTGCAAATCCCATGCCTTCTACCTGGCTCCTTACCAGCTTAAGAGTGTTTATTCCTACTACCTTGCCTTCAGAATTTACTAAGGCACCTCCGCTGTTACCAGGATTTATTGCAGCATCTGTCTGTATAAGCTTCATTGATCTGTTTCCAACAAACAGTTCTCTGTTTAGACCACTTATGATTCCTGCTGTCACAGAGCCTGCATAATCTGTGCCCATTGGGCTTCCTATAGCAACTGCAAGTTCGCCTACTTCCAGGGTAGATGAATCTCCCAGTTCTGCATAGGGCAGATTCTTTTCTTCCACCTTTATAACAGCTAGATCTGTCTGCACATCTCTGCCTACTACTTTTGCAGATAATTCTCTACCGTCATGGAGAACTACTATTATATTATCTGAACCGTCTATTACATGATTGTTGGTTACTATATGCCCCTGGTTGTCAATTATTATACCTGAGCCGTTGCCCTCACTTTCGTAAGTAAATCCAAAAAAGTCTTGTACGCTTTTCTTAATCCTGATAGCCACAATGGAAGGGGATACTTTTTTTGCTATAGGTACCACTGGTGAAACGGTCTTGTCTATAACATAGTTATATTGATTTCCTTGGCTTGCATAGACCGCATTTTTGCCTTCCAGGTTATCTATTATATTGTCCGCTAGAAATCCGAATGCAGAGCCAAAAGCCAAACCTATGGCTAATGTTATTGCTATAGCAGCCTTGCCCCACCTCTTAGGCTTTTTCTCGATTACTTCTGTATAGAATACCGGTTTATTATGCTCTATATTCTCTTCGTTTCTTTCTGTATCTCCATACTCTTTTTCATTTGTTTCGATAACTTCTATATCTTCCTTGGACACATCTTCCATAAAGTCTCTTCTGAAATCATCATTCATCAAAATCCCTCCTTAGTTTTCCTTGATTCTATTCTAAGATATAGATTTTAATAAATTATGAATAAAATGTTAATTATTTGGATTTATCAATGGTAAAAGAGAATTTTATAGCTCCATCAAGTCTATCTGCCCAGATCTCCTCTCCCTGAAGTATTATCATTTCCTTTACTATGGACAATCCAAGGCCAAATCCAGACTTATATATGCCTCGGGACTCATCCCCCTTATGAAATCTCTCCCACATATTCTTCAGCTTGTTATCGTCCATATTTGTACTTGTATTTGTAATCTCCACAATTACTTTATTTTTTTCTTCCCGGGTTCTAAGGCTTATATATCCCTCTTCCTCTGTAAATTTCACTGCATTGTCCAGCAGATTGGTAACTATTCTTTCCATCATTGATTTATCTGCATTTACAATGGTGGAATCATCATAGAATTTCAGCATCACATCTATATTCTTCTTTGTTATATCCTTTTCAAAATTTATAAGCTTTCTTCTCAGCATTTCATTAAGTTCAAAGTTGGTTTTATTGACTTCCACCTTTCCCTGCTGAATATTATTGAGTTCTAAAAGCTCATTGGTCATTTTAATAAGCCTTTGACATTCCTCCATAACTATATTGAGATAATGTCCTTGCATCTCAGGGGGTATAGTTCCGTCCATTATTCCTCCTACAAAACCCTTTATAGAAGTCATGGGGGATCTTAAATCGTGGGAAATGTTGGCTATAAAGTTGCGTCTGTTCTCCTCAATCTTTTCCAGGGACTCTGCCATATCGTTAAAGCTTTTCGCCAATTCTTCTATTTCATCCCCGGTCTTTATCTTCAGCCTTTTTTGAAATTCTCCTCCTGATATGATCTTAGCAGCTTTGCTTATCTCGCTTAAAGGCACGGATATCCGCTTTATCTGGAAGTATAAGATACTATATGCCAAAAGCCCTGAAAAAGTAATTGCAAGTACGGTTATGCTGTAAATATCCCTTATGGATTTTTGAATGCCCGGCATGGAGGCATGGACCAAAACCCCGCCCTCAAATTCATCATTGTAGAATATGGGATAACCTACCGTCAGCACTGGCTCTTTGAATTTGCCTCCAAAATTTCCTGTCTCTATTATATTTCTTCCTCTGTACAGTATGCCTAATGCTCCCGCATCTACTTTCTGACCAAGGTACTTCTCTTCCTTGGAACCGGATACTCCAAAAATCGTACCCTCTCTATCTATTATCCATATTCTCGCATCCAGGAATTTATCGAGAATCCTCAAATCCTCATTTAATGTCTGCCTATCCAACCTGCCTGCATACAATCCTATTGCAATTTCCTGAGTGATTTTCTGACCATATTCCAACAGCAAATCTTTTTTACTGTCTATGAAATATTGGGAAAAAAGCTTCATAAGCACCAAAGCCAATATGCCAAACCCTAATATTATAGTGATGCCATATGTGATAAAAAGCCTCTTAAATATGCTTTTCTTCATCGCTTCACCTCAAATTTATAGCCTACACCCCATACGGTTTTGATTTCCCATCTTCCCATATCGTCATGAAGCTTCTCTCTCAACCTCTTTATGTGGACATCCACAGTCCTTGAGTCTCCTATATAGTCATAATCCCATACCTTTTCCAAAAGCTGCTCTCTGGTAAAAACCTGATTTGGTCTGGAAGCAAGGAAGTATAAAAGCTCCATCTCTTTAGGAGGTAATTCCATTCTATTTCCCTGGAATGTGACAGTATAGTCGTTTTTGTCTATGCTTAGGCCAGGAAATACCAGCTTTTCATCCTTTATCATACCATTGTTCTGAGTCCTTCTCAGCACAGCCTTAACTCTTGCCAAAAGCTCCTTAGGGTCAAAAGGCTTCACCATATAGTCATCAGCCCCCAGCTCAAGGCCCAGTACCTTATCTATTACTTCGCCTCGTGCTGTAAGCATTATGATGGGTATATTCCCTGTTTTCCTTATCTGCTTGCATACCTCATACCCATCCATATTTGGCATCATTATATCCAGAATCACCAGATCCGGAGTCCATTGGTAGAATGTATCCAATGCTTTTTTGCCGTCATATGCAATTTTCACACAAAACATTTCCTTCTCAAGATAGATCCTGATAAGTTCTGCTATATTCTGGTCATCGTCAACTACAAGTATCTTATATTTCATTTCTCCACACCTTCTCAGTTTTAATTCTTAGATAATGGCCACTGATGAGTCTGGAACATTACACAGCTTAAAATAGCTGGTCCAGCTCATGAATAATATGTTTCAAACACCATCTTAGCAAAGAGTGCGCTAACCTTAACAGAATGATACAGCAAATTATTTAAATAATCAATAAAGCCTCAGAAAGAAAAATAAGAAGCTATAAAAAGATTGAAAAACCAGGCTTGTCTATTTCACCTATTATAAATTCATATGATTCAAAATAAACCATAGGGAAATTTGATTTATGATTTTATGTCAAATTATAATGTAAAAATAAACTTTCTTTTTAGAATTGAGGTTAAAACATGACTAAGATTTATGTTGAATTCGATAATAATATTCCCAGATATGCATGTACAAGCTGTGGCTCCTGTGATAGTTTAATAGGCAAAAGCCTTTGCAAAGTAAAAAACAGAGGATGCTGCTGGTACTTCCCCAAATTCACTCTGATAGATATTCAAAGAATGTCTAAAACAACGGATGGTCTGAAAGCTCTCAATAGGATTATAAACAATCCTGGTACTCAAATCTATAATTACTATATTCATGCTAAAGGATTTTTTGATGAAGCTGAATATAAAAGGTATATGGAAAGCGATATGCTGCCGGTGGGAGATTATTTAGAAGACCACACCATATTTTTCAGAGGCTGTCCCTTCGTAAAACCAGGTAAAGGCTGCACCTTGCCTCCGAGATATAGAACCTTCGTATGCAACTTTTTCATATGCAAGGAAATATCTGAAATGGCGAAATCTCATGAATTATTTCATAGATATGAAGAAGAAAGGCTTAGATATTCAAGATGGCTTGACTGGGAGAACGAGAACTTAAGGCATATTCTTTCCCAGGAAAACCTTACACTCCAGAGCAATTTTACAGAGGTTATCAAAGAACTTCAGGAATTGGAGTTATCTCAATATGAGTTTCCTTGTCTTGAACCCATAGTTCTGGATGATTCATGGTACAGGGGTGCATAAAGAAAGCAAAAAGTTGGCTGGGTCTTATGACATAAAATCCAGCCAACTTATAAAACAGACTCTAATTCAACACTTATGCCTGAATCAACCAAATCTAGTTTACCTCATTCCTTTTTCAAACAAACAATCATTTAACTAACCTGACAAACCCTAAACCAATTTACACTTACTACCCAACTTGTTCTAAGCATAATAAGCTAACTTACCAACTAACCAAAAAACTCGAAATCTGACAAATTTTAATGTTGGTTGAATTAGAGTCTGCAGGAAAGATGTTCTCCATCTTTCTTACTTATAGTATATCACATTGACAGCAAAAAATATACATAAATTTTCAGAAAATTTAATTATTCTTACTTCCTTTTAAAACCATTTCTGCAACCTTTACTGAATCTCTGGCATCCTTTACATAAAAGTCTGCCCCTATCATATTTGCGTAGTTTTCATTAAGCACGGCTCCCCCTGCCATTACCACACAATCAGGGCAGTGAAGCCTCAGAGCTTTTATGGTTTCTTCCATGCTTTGTACAGTTGTTGTCATCAAAGCACTTAACCCTACTAAAGGAGCTTTTACTTCCTTAACCTTCTCAATAATCTTCTCCTTCGCTACATCTTTGCCTAGATCATAAACTCTAAAACCATAGTTTTCTAAGAGTATCTTTGCAATGTTTTTGCCTATATCATGGATGTCTCCCTTGACAGTTGCTATCACAATATTTCCTTTGTTTATAGCTTTATCTTGAGAAGAGTTTTCCATCATATCTTCTTTTATGACTTCAAATGCATTTTTCACCGTTTCAGCAGACAATATAAGCTGAGGAAGAAATATTTCTCCCTTTTCGTATTTTTCTCCCACTGTATCGAGAGCAGGTATAAGGTAATTGTCCACTATCTCCAAGCCTCTAAATTCTTTAAGAAGCTCCTTCACTACCTCTTTTACCTCTTCTTTCATTCCATCTATTATAATTTTCTTTAAATCCTTACTGCTTCTATTAACATTGCTTTGAGGTTTAGTTTTTATATCTGTATATGCATTTATATAGTCCTTGCTGTCCCTATCATGATTCCACAAAACATTAAAAGCTCTCACAGTATCCCTCATATCAGCCTCCATAGGATTCATGATAGGCGCATCTAGACCTGCAGAGAGGGCTGCAGCCAGAAATGTTCTGTTTAGTATGCCTCTTGCCGGCAATCCGAAGGATACATTGCTGACTCCAAGGGTGGTCATCACTCCCAGTTTTTCCTTGACTAGTCTTACTGCCTTTATAGTTTCCTTTACTTCTCTTTGCTGAGCCGAAGCTGTAAGAACAAGGCAGTCCACTATTATGTCTTCTTTTGGTATGCCATATTCACTGGCTTTTTTTATTATCTTTTCTGCAATTTTCAACCTGTCTTCCGCTGTTTCAGGTATTCCCTTCTCGTCTAGTGTAAGAGCCACCATCAGGCAGCCATATTTTTTTACAATGGGCAAAATGCTTTCCATAGCCTTGTCTTCCCCATTGACTGAATTAATTATTGGTCTTCCGTTGCAAACCCTTACTCCCGCTTCAATAACCTCCGGTCTTACACTATCTATCTGTAATGGAAGGTTTACTATTCCTTGTATTTCCTTTACCACTTTTACCATTACAGCTTTTTCATCTATTTCTGGAAGCCCTACATTAACATCAAGCATATGGGCTCCATTGTCTTTCTGGTCCACCGCTTCTCTCAATATATAGTCCATATCACCTTCTATTAAGGCTTGCTTTAATCTTTTCTTGCCTGTGGGATTTATACGTTCTCCGATTATCTTTACTTCTCCACCTAAGACTACGGTACATGTAGAAGAGCTGGCTGCCGTAATCCTTTTGATCTCATTTTTAGCAGGCTTCAAGCCTGCCAAGGCACTCTTTAATGCTTTTATATGCTCCGGTGTAGTACCACAGCATCCTCCCAATAATCTTACTCCTGATTCAGCCATTTGTCTGCCATAGGCTGCGAACTTCTCTGGATTTATTTCGAATACTGTTTCATTTCCCACCATTTTAGGCAACCCTGCATTGGGCTGAACTATCACAGGTATCCTTGAATATTTGAGAACTTCATAGACTAAAGGCATCATCTCCTTCGGTCCCAGTGAACAATTAATACCTAAAGCTGCTATTCCAAGATTCTGTAGTATATTTACCATGGTCAGAGGATCTGTGCCCGTCAGAGTTCTTCCATCCTCTTGAAATGTCATAGTACATATTATTGGAAGACTGGAGTTTTCTCTAGCTGCAAGTATAGCCGCTCTGACTTCATATATATCTGACATAGTTTCAATTATAATTAAGTCTGCTCCTGCTGAGGCTCCCACTGTAATTTGCTCCTTAAAAGCTTCATAGGCAGCTTCAAAGCTCAAGCTGCCATAGGGCTCCATAAGCTGCCCCAAAGGTCCAATATCCAAAGCCACCAGCTTATCTTTGGCTGCTTTTCTGGCTATTTCCACTGCACTTCCTATAACATCCTCCAAAGGCAGATCTTTATCATTTAACTTATACCTATTGGCACCAAATGTATTGGTTGTTATCACATCAGCTCCTGCGCCTATGTAAGCTTTATGTATCTTTTCAATAACTTCCGGTTTCTCAATATTGTACCTTTCAGAGAGTTCTCCTGCTTTCATTCCATAAGCCTGTAGCATAGTCCCCATGGCACCGTCAAATACTAAAAATTTGCTAAAATCAACATTCCAACTCATTTGCATCTCCACACTTTCTATACATACAATTTTTTTCTTTGCATCTGCTGCATTTATCTACTACAACATTTTCTTCCCCTCTATGAAGCCCTATTAAAGCAGTCACCGACTTTCTTGGAATCATTATATAATTTTTGTTTACCGTAAGCCCAATCCTTATATGAGCTTTAAGCACTTCAATAATAGCCTTTTGATGAGTTATGGACAAATCCCCGTACCCTGGGCTATATCTATCGGTTATATTGTATCCTGCCTTTTGTGCCATCTCCTTTATCTCTTCCTGTACCTCATCACAGACAGCCTCTATTGCAGCAGTGGCACATGCGTCCATCACTATGCCCTTGGTAAGGTTTAGCCTGGAATAATATCCAATCCTCTTATCAACTTCAATGCCCAATGTGGCTGCCATAAGAGCACATCTATCCGAATTCTGCAGATGGTCTCTCAGATACCTGCTTTCAAAAATCAGGTTCGTATCCTTGAGAATAACTTTGTCACCTTGTTTTTCTATATCATATATATTATAAACAAAGCTTTTCTTCATCACTTCTCTTATTTCAGCGATACATTCATATATTAGATTTTCCATGGCTTCATCAATGCTTTGATTCTTGTAGCCAAGATATCTCAAAACTTCCATCCTGTCAATATTCACTGTAATCCCTCCGATTTAGAATATATTACACATAAATATACATAAAATCAATAATATTTTATTTTTCCTTGACAATTGCTTTTCTTTAGCTTAAAATTCTCTGTATACAAAACTTAATAATTACTTATCCAGAGAGGTGGAGGGACTGGCCCTATGAAGCCCGACAACCGGCATTCCCATTCGAATGCAGCGGTGTCAATTCCTGCAGGATTATGTGTTTATCCTGAGAGATAAGAGTGACATGTGCACAAAAGCATATGATGCTTTATAGCTTTGTAAGGTTGCTTTCTTATCCGAAAGTGGCCTTTTTTAATTAACCCCAATAAATGAATATCGTAAGCCATTGGCTTAGCTAATGATATAAAACTAACCAATCTATGAGAGGAGAACAAAAATGAAAATTAGAGACCTATTTATCAATAAGCCAGTAATATCTTTAGAAATATTTCCACCAAAACCCGAAACACCAATTGACACGATTTTCGATACAATAGACGCTCTATCTGACTTGAAACCTGATTTTATAAGTGTCACTTATGGGGCAGCAGGAGGCAGCAAGCACTATACAGTACAGATTGCAGATATTATAAAAAATAAATACGGCATAGAAGCATTAGCCCATCTTACCTGCATAAATTCTACAAAAAAAGAAGTAGAGGATATTTTGCAACAGCTTAAAAAGTCTAATATAGAGAATGTACTGGCTCTTAGAGGCGACAGACCACAGGATGAAAGCTATATTGCCCCAGAGGATAACGATTATAAATATGCATCGGATCTTATTGCTCATATAAAAAGTTTAGGAGATTTCTGCATAGGTGCCGCATGTTACCCGGAAGTCCATATTGAAGCAGAAAGTTGTATAGCTGATCTTCGCAGCTTGAAAAGGAAGGTTGAATTGGGTGCTGATTTCCTCATAACTCAGCTGTTTTTGGACAATAATTTCTATTTTGATTTCATTGAAAAAATAGGGATAATGGATATATCTATTCCTGTATCAGTAGGGATAATGCCGGTGATAAATAAAAAGCAAATAGAACGCATAACCAGTCTCTGCGGAGCAAGTATTCCTACAAAGTTCAGGCGTATCCTGGATAGATATGAAAACAACCCGGAAGCTTTAAAGGAAGCCGGTATTGCCTATGCAACGGAGCAAATAATAGATCTGCTTTCATCAGGTGTGGATGGAATCCATTTGTATACCATGAATAAGCCTGAAGTGGCTAGAAAAATTATAAAGCAAATATCCAGCATCAGAAGCCACTTTGAGAACCTTAATCATGCTTAAAAATCTTCATTCCCGGAAACTGTATTCCTATATAAATCGAGCCGAATTATTTACAATAATTCGGCTCTCGTTTAGGAAAGGGTTAATGGAACAAGCTGGCTTAATTAAATTTATATAAAAGGTATAACCTTGTTTTTGAAAAACTCTCTCGCAGTTTCGGGTACAACATTGTATTTATCACCGTCAATTGAAACAGTTACCCCTGGATTTTGGCATTGTTTAGCGCAAAATGTTGCATTAAAATCAATTTTATCGTGTAGAGAGTTTTCCTCAATCATTTGCTGGAATACCTGAATAACATTATATGAACCTTTTAAGTGACAAGAACTGCCAATACATACATTCAACTTCATCATTTTAACCCTCCTGATTCTTGGAAGCATATTCTACATGAAGCATTTCATGGACTTTTCCTTTCAGTATACCGTTATACAAAGACATCATAAGTGGGTTTTCCTCAGAACGTTTTATATTGCAAAGCTTGTCGGCAGTATATAGGCCTTTTCCTCTCTTTTCCTTAGCATCATAGGCTGCAAAGGGTTGACCTGCGCCATTTATGCACCCGCTGGGACAAGCCATGACTTCAACAAAATCATAATGCTCTCCTGCTTTGATCCTTTCAATCAAATCACTTGCATTCTTCAGCCCGCTGACAATAGCGATTTTTACTTCTCTATCGCCGAACATTATGGAAGTTTCCTTTACACCTTCCATTCCCCGGACGCCTTTATAGGCAATGGACATAAGTCCAGTTCTTGATTTGTCCGAAGCGATGCGTCGCAAAACCGCTTCTGTAACACCGCCGGTAACTCCAAATATGACACCAGCACCTGTCATTGTACCAAAAGGCATGTCAATTGATTCCGGTTCTAACTCGCTGAATATAATGCCTGATTCTTTTATCATCTGTATAAGTTCCTGGGTTGTTAATACAAAGTCTACATTGGGAACTCCATCAACTTTAAACTCATCACGGGCAGCTTCGTACTTTTTAGCAGTGCAAGGCATAATGGCAACATGGACTACCTTTCTTGATGAGGTTTTGCCTTCTTCCTTTATTATGCCAGCAAACATTTCCATGGGTGAACGGCAAGTTGAAACATGAGGGAGCAGCTCAGGATAGTTCTTCTCGCAATAGTTCACCCATGCTGGACAACAAGATGTAAATAATGGCATATCATGATTGCCTTCTTCCAGTCTCTTCAAAAGCTCATTGGATTCTTCCAAAACAGTCAAATCTGCACCAGTTGAAGTATCATATATCTCATCAAAACCCATACGACGGAGGGCTGCAACAATCTTGCCCATGGCATTTTCACCGTCAGGAATTCCCAACTCCTTGCCCAATCCTACTCTTACAGCCGGAGCAATCTGAACTGTAACCTTTGTATTCTTATCATCCAAGGCTTTCCATACTTTTGCAGTATCATCTTTAACCACAATAGCACCTGTGGGACATACAGCAGCGCACTGACCACAGCCAACACAGGGTGATTCACCGATTGGGCCGTTAAAAGCAGTGCTTATGGTCATTTTCGAGCCTCTATGGGCAAAATCAATAGCCCCCACATTTTGAACTTCATTGCACATTCTCACACAGTCACCGCAGAGTATACATTTATTTGCATCCCTTGTGATACATGGTGAAGAATCATCCACATTTGGTTCCTCTGCTGTATTGGGGAAGCGTACACCTTGGATATTAAATCTCATAGCCAGATCCTGCAGCTTGCATTTACCGTTATTATTGCAGGTTGTACAATCACGGCAATGGTTGGCAAGAAGCAGTTCCAATATATTCTTTCTATATTTTCTCAGCCTTTCTGTATTGGTTCTGATCTCCATGCCTTCTCTGGGAGGAGTGGAGCATGCTGCCTCAAGTCCTCCTTTTTCGGTCTCTACCATACACATACGGCATGCTCCGTAAACCGATAGTTCTGAATGGTAGCAGAATGTAGGTAATTTTATTCCTACCTTGCGAATCAACTCAAGAAGATTTTTCTCTCCATTTATTTCAACAGGTATACCATCTATTATCATATATTCTTTATTTCCCATGTTCTAAACCTCCTTGATTGCATGGAATGGACAGTTTTCTATACAAGCTCCACACTTAATGCATTTGGATTGATCGATGGTGAAGGGTTCTTTAACTTTGCCGCTTATAGCTGATACGGGGCAAGTTCTGGAACACTTTGAGCAACCCTTGCATAAAGCAGTATCGATTTCTATCCTTTTAAGCTTCTGACAGCTTCCTGCCGGGCATCTTTTTTCATAAATGTGGGCTTCATACTCATCCCGGAAGCTCCTTATTGTACTTACTACAGGGAAGGGAGCAGTTTTACCAAGTCCACAAAGGGCTGTAGCAGAAATTGTATCAGCCAGTTCTAAAAGAAGCTCTATATCTCCATCTTCTCCTTTGCCTTCAACGATTCTTTCCAAAATAGCCAACATTCTCTTTGTGCCTTCACGACAGGGAACGCATTTGCCACAGGATTCATTCTGAGTAAACTTCATAAAGAAACGAGCTACTTCAACCATACAGGTTTTGTCATCCATAACAACCAGTCCGCCAGAGCCTATCATTGCTCCTGCTTTCTTCAGAGAGTCGAAGTCCAGAGGTAAATCCAGATGTTCCTTTGTCAGACAACCACCGGATGGCCCTCCAATCTGAACAGCCTTAAACTCTCCACCTCCACGCATACCGCCGCCTACTTCAAATATGACCTCACCAATTGTAGTACCCATAGGTACCTCTATCAATCCAGTGTTTAATATATTTCCTGTAAGAGCAAAAGCCTTTGTTCCTGGACTGCTTTCTGGTCCAATTCCTTTAAACCACTGGGCCCCATTACGAATGATCAATGGTACATTAGCGAAAGTTTCAACATTGTTTAGAATAGTAGGCTTTCCGAATAGCCCCTGTTCTACTGTTCTTGGAGGTTTTACCCTAGGCATTCCTCTATTACCTTCAATTGAAGCAGTCAGAGCACTTCCTTCACCACAGACGAAAGCTCCTGCTCCACGATTTATGTGTAAATGGAAACTGAAATCTGTACCGAGAATATTATCTCCCAATAGGCCATATTCTGTAGCTTGTTCAATAGCCATCTCCAATCTATTGACAGCCATAGGATATTCTGCACGAACATATATATATCCTTGGGAAGCGCCGCAAGCAAGACCCGCAATCATCATGCCTTCCAACATTCTGTGGGGGTCACCTTCCATAATGCTTCTATCCATAAATGCCCCCGGATCTCCTTCATCACCGTTGCAAACAACGTATTTCTCTTTTTCTTTTTGCCTCTTTACTTGTGACCACTTACGACCTGCTGGGAAACCTCCGCCTCCTCTGCCACGCAAACCAGATTCAATAACTTCATTTATGATCTCATCAGCACTCATATCAAATAAGGCTTTTTCAAAGGCAGTATAGCCGCCGATACCGAGGTATTCCTTTATTGAGGTGGCATCTATATGACCACAGTGCTCGAGAACAACTCGGGTTTGCTTATGATAAAACGGTATTTCATCTTGCTTTTTATAGATAGTTCCATCTTTTTGGTAAGCCAATCTTTCAATATGTTCCCCAGAAACTATGGTTCTGTCTATAATTTCCTCACAATCAGAGAGTTTTACTTTTGTATAGAGCCATCCTT
>NZ_JAWLCK010000055.1:0-17521 GCF_041687175.1 Lutispora sp. | reverse complement strand
GGATATGGATTTTAATGGGGGTTAGATAGGTTGATCAATGTGGGTGAATTTGAAAGCAATGATATCAGTTTGATGAAGAGAGAGGTGGGTGATACTGATAGAAGGGGGAGAGGAAGTACAAATACAATTCTGCATACTAAACTATCAATACCGAGATTTCCTGTTGACTGTATGTGTCGTAAGAGATTGCTTGAAAGGTTGAATGAAATAACCGAAAAAAGCCTTACTCTCGTAACAGGTCCTGCCGGTTATGGAAAAACTATGCTGGTTAGTAAGTGGATTATGGATAATACAGAAAGAATAAAGGCGTGCTGGGTGTCTTTAGACGAGAATGATAATAATTCGCATAATCTCTGGTTCTATGTTGGAGCAGCTATCAGCAAGATCAATTCAGGGTTTTTTAGTGAGGAAGTGAATATATCCCCAGAGTTGCCGACAAAATCGATTGAAATATTCATTAACTGGATAATAAATAGTATGTATGAAATAAATCATGAGGTTGTTCTAGTGATAGATGATTACCATTTGGTCTGCAATAAGTACATTCATGAATCATTACAATATTTTATCAGTAATATGCCAGAAAACATGCATATTGTCATTATATCAAGGACAGTACCGACAATGAGGCTTGGAAGACTCAGAGGCCATGGGAAACTAGTAGAGGTCAAGTCCCAAGAACTTAAGCTTACTTACAGCGAAATTTGTGAGTACTTACTAAATACTACCAATCTATGTCTGGCTGAAGAAGAATTAAGGAAACTGGAGAAGTACACTGAAGGCTGGATTGCTGCATTAAACCTTATAGTACTGAAGATTAAGAACAGCAGCAATATTAAGGATTACCTGAGCAATAAATGTCATGTGGATGAATATTTAGTTGATTATATATCTGAATAAGTGTTCAACCTATTGGAAGACAAAACAAAGGAGTTTTTGGTAAAGACTTCAGTTTTGGACACACTTAATGCTTCATTATGCAATGAAGTAGCAGGTATAAACTATTCTGGGGAAATAATCAGCAGGCTGGAAAAAAATAATGTTCTTATCAATGCTCTTGATGAGGAAAAAGTTAACTATAAATACCACAGCCTTTTTTCTGAATATCTGAAGCAGAGACTTGTGAGGACGAGCTCTGATTTTGTTGAAGAGCTTTTCTTAAGAGCCAGCAGGTGGTATGAAAACAATAATATAATAAAAGAAGCTATTGATTATTCTGTAAGGTCAAGAAACTGCAAAAACACTGTCAGACTTATAGAAAAGTTCGGTGAAGTAATGATTATCAACAGTGATTCCAAAAGGCTGGCAAGCCTGATTGAATCTCTACCCGAGAATATTGTGGGTGATAATCCACGATTGTGCACTCTCTATACAATAGCCGTTGTAGGCACCAATTACATAAACCAGAACAGTATCCGTATAGGTAAGATTCAAGTTAATCTTGGGAAGGATTCCTTTAGAGAATCAGAAAAAGAACTGAAAATGATTGGAATGATGCTTGCATATACAAATGAAGATTTTAATAAAGTTTTAGAATATTCTCAGGGTATATCCAACGGCTATTCTAAAGATGACTGTATTCAGTTCATACATTACAAGGTGCTGTGGCATGTATTCAGTACACTAGGCAATCAGGCAGAAGCACGGCATTATTTAAATATGTTTATAAAAGGCTTAAAAAGAAAAAAGTTCTTTAGTGAAATTTTCATAGAGACATGCTATATATATGCGACGGTACAGATTCTAGTCGGTGTGGGGAAATATAAGGATGCCAGTAAATTGGCAGAGAGCCTTGAGAATAAGTATAGTTCGCGCAATGTTTCGGTGCCATCAATAGGAAACACTTTATATTTACATTTGGGTTATCTGTATTTTGAACTTGGAGATCAGGAACGGGCATACAGAAATGTTAAAAAGTGCATAGAACTTAGCTGCATGAAAATAGATATTCCCAGGCTGATAAGCAGCTATACTCTCGTGGCAAGGATACATTGCAGCAGGGGAGACATTAATGACATGATGTCATTCATCAGAAAAGTGGAAGAATTATGTGATACATTTAATTCACAGCTTATGGTAATAAGCTTAATAATGTACATAGCTAGAATATTATTGAAGGTTGGGGCGGTTGAATATACAGAAAGGCTGTTTGACAAATACAATATTAATCTCCAGAAAAGTTTTGATGTTGCTTATGAGGATGCACATCTTGCCCTGGCAGACCTGCTTGCAGTAAAAGGAGAATTTGAGAACGCAGAGTCAATTCTGAACAGACTGCATCAAGAGGTAGCCAGAACCGAAAGACACTTCAGTTATGTACGACTGATGATCTTAAAATCACTGCTAGCAAAACAAAAGGGCGATGATTCTGAAATGGTGAATTATATGAAAAAAGCACTGCAAAGAGCGTCAGAACAGGGCTATATTAGTGCTTTTACAGAGTTTGGAGAACCTGTAGCTGAGATAATATGCAAGATTTTGAAGCAGTCAGGTAATGTGAGTGCAGATGAGACAAGAGAAAAGGAGTTTGCTGCAGTAATTTTGAATCATATGAAAAAATTGCGGAGCAACGCATTCAATATAAAGCCGGAGTTATTGGAATGCCTCAGCAGGAGAGAAATGGAAGTACTGAAATATAAAAATAGTGGTCTGACAAATAAAGAGATTGCAGAAAAACTTTTTGTAGCAGAATCCACAATAAAAAAGCACATAAATAATATTAACAGGAAAAAGGGAGTAAAAAAAAGTAATTAAATGTTTGTTTTAATGAAAATGAACACAGGGGGGTGAAGAAAAATTCACCCCCCTGTGTTTTTCATATTTAAAGGGAGTATAATAATCAACCTCTCAGGCAGAGCGATTAGCATGTCTTACACTGACAAGCTTTGATATCATTATAAAGGGTGGACAAAAAATGACAAAAAAAACTAGTGTTTTTCGCTCTAACAATAATGGGAGGGAAAATTGGTGAATAGCTTTACTAGTAACTCAGTAGACAGATCAATGAGGCTTGTTTTTGACTTGCATGGAATTGAATTCACTGATGAAATCACAATCCATGATATTAGTGAAATACTTGGTTTGATGGGTGGTTTCAGTCGCAGTATCGCTTTACATTGCATAAGAGTGTCAAACTATTCAACTGCAATCGGTAAGCGAATGAGATTATCAGGTAGGGAAGTAAAGCTGCTTTGGGTAGCATCTTTATTCCATGATATTGGTAAGATAAAAATTCCGAAAGAGATCCTGAACAAACCATCAAAGCTCACAAAAGAGGAATATGAGGTAGTCAAAACGCACTCCCGTAAAGGATATGAGATTGTGAGACAAAATACACAAATGGAAGAGCTTTCAAATATAATATTGTACCACCATGAAAGATTTGACGGTAGTGGTTATCCTACATACAAGTCAGGGGGAGATATTCCCTTACTATCCAGGATAATTGCTGTAGCAGATTCCTTTGACGCTATGACTACTGACAGACCATATAGTATGGCACTTTCTCTGCAGCAAGCAATAGATGAACTCGAACGTGGACATCAGACACAGTTTGACGGAGACATTGTTGACTGCTTTATTGATTTGCTTGGGAGCAGTGAAATTAAACCAAAAGAATGTAACATTGCTTTTGGACTTGTTTGAGGAGGTAAAGCGTGAAATCAATTAAATTTAAATTAATACTCCTGACACTTATATTAGTAATTGTTCCATTTATAATATCTAATGTTCTTAATAGCTATTTTATTAGCAATGATTATCAAACAACGATAGAAGCTAACGGTAAAGCAATGGCCAGTGCTATTGCGGATTATGTAAAACTGTATGTTGAGAAAGCGTACAGTATTACAGACGAAATAGCAAATAACAGCGATATAGAAAGTTTTGACGGAGGAAGGCAAAAGTCAGTTTTAGAATATAGCAGTACCCAAAATAGTTTTTTCGAACTTCTTTTCATACAGGGTACGGATGGAATGCAGACCGCCAGATCCAGTGGAGAACTTGGAGACAGGTCCAACCGATGGTGGTTCACTGAAATAATGAATAACAGAGAGCCTTTTGTAAGTAAATCATATTACTCACTTTCAGGAAATGCTGCAGTTACATCAATTTTCTTTCCCATATATGATTCAGCTTCAAATATGATAGGGATAATGGGGGCGGATCTTAAGCTTGACTCTTTACAGTCAACCGTTGAAAGGTTCAGCAGTGACAAAGGGTTCTATGCTTATATAATAGACGGTGAAGGTGTCGTAATTGCACACCCTGAAAGTGATCAGGTCGCTGAGCTATATAATTATAAAACTCTGAAAAGAACTGTACTTCTTAAAGACAGCAGCGGTAATGTAATGAGTGATGAAAATGGGAACCAAATGGCTGAATTGGTGGATATAAAAGTACCGAAAAAGCTTAAAGAAATTACGGAAGCTGCTTTATCCGGCGAATCTGGAGTAGCTGAGTACAAAGACAATAACGGTGACCTGGTAATAAGTGCATATAACTGCATACAGCTGCCGGGAAAATCAGATAATTGGGCTGTTATAACAGTTCAAAAGAAATCGGATGCTTTAGGCTTTGTGGCTAATATCATGAGAAGAAATATAATTATTGCAGTTGCTTTGGTGTTAATAATAGTGCTATTAACTTATTTCATATCTTCGAGTATTACTATACCTATTGTCACCATAAAAGAGCTAATAGAGAAAGCTTCCAAAGGAGATTTGACTCATGTCAGTAGCTATGAGTCCAACAACGAACTGGGTAAGTTGAGCAGTGGTTATAATTTAATGGTAAACAGCATGAAAAATCTTGTGACAGAAATTTTAGAAGCTGCTAACCTAACATACAACTCATCCAGACTACTTGCCTCAACGGTTGAAGAAACTGCTGTTTCAATTGAGGAGGTTGCCAGAGCAATTTCAGGTGTTGCAGAAGGTGCAAACAACCAGGCACAGAATGTTCAGCAAGGGGTTGAAATTACTACACAGCTTTCTAGAGAGCTTGATTTAATGGCAATATATGTTAAACAAGGGGAAAGTGCTTCTGCACAAGTTATGTCTGCAAATTATAAAGGAATTGAAGCAATAAAGATGCTAAAGGAAAAATCTGATGAAAACAGTAAGGTTACAAATACAGTTGAAAATATAATATGCAATTTAGGTGATAAAGCTAAAGAGATAGGCAACATAATTGCTACAATAACTAATATATCTACCCAGACAAATTTGCTTGCGCTTAATGCCGCAATTGAAGCTGCCCGTGCCGGTGAAGCCGGAAAAGGCTTTGCTGTTGTAGCTGATGAAGTAAGAAAGCTTGCAGAAAATACTGCGAAATCAAGTAATAGTATAGAAGAAATTATCTCAACAGTTCAGTCGGATATCGCCCAAGCACAGGAGTCTATGAATTATGCGGGGAAGGTAGTATCAGAGCAGAACATTGCTGTAGAGAATACTGAGAAAACTTTTAATAATATAGCAGTAGTAATTGAAGATATTGTGGATAAAATTAGCAACACTTCAAACTGTATTGAAAATATTATAGACACAAAAAACAAAATGACTAATATAATAGATGAGATTTCAAATATATCCCAGGATATAGCAGCTGCAACCCAAGAGGTATCTGCTTCAACGGAGGAACAGAATGCAGCAATCGAGCAAGTAGCTTCTTTGTCAGAAGATTTAAGCTCTGTAGCAAAAGAACTTCAAGAAAAGACAGGGATATTTACACTCTAAAGTTATTTTGCAGTAGGATAAAGACTTTTTGACGAAAGTCCCTCCTAGCAGGTAAGAGATTTGGATGGAGAGCTCTAGAAGTCCGGAATGCAAATTTTGATAGGAGGATAAGAATATGTCAAGGATACAATTTGTTATTTTTGAGCTGAATAATAAACATTATGGCATAGACATACTCAAGGTAAGGGAGATAGTTCCGTATATAGAATCCACAAAATTCCCGATACTCCTGAATATATTGAAGGTATAATCAACTTCAGAGGAGATATTATACCAATTGTAAATCTGCGAAAGTATTTTTGATGGATAACGGTAAAGACCCAAAAGGTACAAGGATAATAATTCTGAATGAAGATGACAAACAGCGGGGAATTATTGCTGATGAGGCTTCATAGGTCCAATGTATTGCTTTGGAGAATCAAAATAAATGATGCAGTAGGTCCGATAATTAAAAACATTGCCGGGTAGACCAATTTGCCGGCTTTAATCGCAGCGACAGAGGCAGCTCGGGCAGGGAAAGCGGAAGGGGTTTATCTATGTAGCTGAGGAGATTCTAGCAAAACTGGATGAGGAGACGTAGATAAGTATATGCAGCTTTAAGTACTAAATAATGAGAAAAGATGCTGTTTTACAAGGTAAAAATTTATAAGAATACTATTTTTTAAAATACTGCCTCAAAAAACATTGTGAAGGGGTGTCCGAATGAAAACTCCAGACTTGCTACTTTTCAAGCTTTGTGATGAGGTGTTTGGTATAAATGTTTCAGATGTAAAGGATATTAAAGTGTTTGAGAAAATAACTAAAATCCCTGATTCTTCAGAGTATGTTGAGGGAATTATTGCTGCAAGAGGAGACATAACTGTAGTTATTAACTTAAAAATGCTGCTAGATCTTGAAGATTCAACAGTTTTCAATGATTCACGGATAATTATAGTCAATTCTGAAAAAATCCAATTAGGGCTTTTAGTTGATGAAGTGGTAGGAAATTTAGTTTCAGGTGTTAACAGATATGAGCAATATTCTAATATAAATCCGGAAGTTAATAAAAATTATATTATAGAAATTAGAAAGCATAAAGGAAAACATATAATGGTTTTGGATTTAGATAGCATAGAAAGAGCTATTAAAATATGATGACTGTATAAAAATACTGAAAAATACTATGACGTTTGGGTTCTCAGCAGAGTTTCTACAAAATCGAAAGACTACTCATGTGTTGTTTACTCAATTCTATGGAGGTTATTATAAAAGTGAAAGTAGAATATATTAATCCATATATACAAGCAGCTCAGGCAGTAATCAAGACACTTTGTAACACTGAAACAAAGCTTAGTAAAGTATATTTGAGAAATTCTCCGTTTTCTGTTAATCAAGTAGTAATAATGATTGGTGTAATTGGGGAAATCAAGGGGCAGGTATGCTTTGAACTATCTATAGAGACTGCAAAAAAATTGCTTCTTCCATGATGAGCGGCATGCCCGTTGAGGAACTAAATGAAATTAGCAAGAGTGCAATTTCTGAAATGGGAAACATGATTATGGGTAATGCCAGTACTATACTCGCAGAAAGAAATATTAATATTGACATTACTCCACCATCTTTGCTTACGGGAGAGCAAATTGAGATCTCCAGTAAAGTTTCAACAATCGTTATTCCATTAGAAATTGAAGGCATAGGAGCTGTTTCAATCAATATCACTGCAGAGGAGATAACTTAAATCTGCACTGGTATGCAGTACCTGAGATTGCCTTGCCCCTTGAACCGTTATAGTATAAGGTGTAGTCATTGCTTTTAGATATTGCAATTTATGAACTGAGATTTTAATTTTATTATCTATTTTGTATAGTGTCAATTTAGGATTTGGTAAATTCATGTATTTTTTGTTGAAACAAATACTCTAAAGATATACAATTATAGAAGATTGTAGTTTATTTTTTTGGAAGTATAGGGCTCCAGAAATATTATAATAACAATCTAGTAGTTGTGAGCTTGTAAGAAAAATGGTGTATTGCAATGTCAAATCATCAGGCTTCAGAAAAAGCAGAACTGATGAATATTATGCCAATCCAACTTGAAAGTACGTATATTGATGATAGCGGGTTCCTAGAAATTGTATAGAAAACAAATAATAAGATATATACTGAGCAAATTGGAGGGATTTATGCATATTGGTGAAGTATTGCCCTTAGTTATTTTGGGTGTCATTTTGCAGGTATTGATACAAGCATATATTATAAAGCATTGTTGGGAAAATACTCACCTAAGCCTGCGTCATAAATTCATATATATACTTGCAATAACTGTGTTCAATTTACCGGCAGCGGCAGTATATTTAATTAACAACCGTGAAAAATCAACGGAACGTGACAACGATTTTCTAGATAATAATATTGATAATAACCTTCGACAGGGGATCTTTATTCTTCTTGTTGTCGCATTCGAGATTTTTTCGATACGCATCATTTCTGATAACATCGGGAATGAACATTACCTTCTAATTGTCAGTCTGATGGCTTATTGTCTTATCATCATGTTAATCAATAATCTGATGGTGAGGGAATGTCACCGCCTCTTGTACTATATGCTGCCCACCATACAACTGCTATTGGCGGTATCGGTACAGTATCTCGACAGTACATATAATGCACAGTATATTTCAATAATCGTCACAGTCGCAATTATCAATAAATTTCCTATGTCACTTGCTAAAATTTATTCAGGGGCAGCATTTTTCACTTTCCTAATCGGCAATACTGCGAAAGTACTTAAATACTACAGCACTTTGGGTTTGAACGATATAATCAGTTATCTGTATGTCAATACTTTGATATTCTTACTAATTGTTGTGGCATTTTATTCCCTTAAGAAACAGCTTTTGACCAGCCGAAATCTGGATATGGCGCTAAAAAGAGTAAGAGAACAGGCTGGACAGATCGAGAAGATGGGGGCACTGGCAGAACGCATCAGGATAACAGCCGAGATGCATGATACCGTCGGACACACACTAACCAGTGCTGTCATGTCTATTGAAGCAGCTGAGAAGCTGTTTGAGATGGATGTTGGAGAAACAGCACCAAAATTGTCTCTTGCTAAGGAGCAGGTTAGACGCGGTCTTGAAGATATTCGAAGTATGGCTAGAATCGCGCGGATTGGCGGCGAGAAGGGGTTGGAACATGAAATCAGTAATATCATTGAGGAAATCCGGAAGATCTCAGACATAACCGTAAACAGTATTGTCGAGTTGAAAACCGATTTGCTATCTGTTCAGAGAGGTATTCTAGTGCTTGCTATAAAGGAATGTGCGACTAATGCGTTGAAGCATGGGTGTTGCAGCGAAATCGACATACTTTTACAGGAATATAAGGGAGATGTTCACCTTACCTTTTCTGATAACGGCGAAGGCGCAGAGCAGGTTGTACCGGGGTCAGGACTTTCTATCATGAAAGAGCGTGTACAGAGCGTCGGAGGTACACTAGTAGTTGACAGCCAAAAAGGAGAAGGCTTTACCGTCAGTATTTCAGTTCCTATTGGTAACAGTCAGGGAGGTGTTTGATATGAATACAATTTGTGTACTGCTGGCAGATAATCAAACAATTATCCGTGACGGTCTGCGCGCACTGCTGGAAGCCTGTCCGGATATTCAGGTGATTGCTGAGGCGAATAATGGCAGACAAGCCTATGAAATGGTCATAGAACATCATCCGGATGTTGTCCTAATGGATATTAGAATGCCGGAGGTAGACGGTGTTGATGCAACCCGTCTTATCAAAGATAATTTTCCGGAAACGACAGTTATCATATTGACAACCTTTGACGATGACGAATATATCATCAATGCCATGACTTGTGGTGCCTCTGGCTATTTGCTCAAGGATATAGGTGGCGAAAAGCTGATTGAAGCAATACGAGACGGAGTTCGCGGCAATATCATTTTGCCCGGCAGAATTGCAGCAAAAATCACCTCTCGTCTTGTGCAGAACCAAACATCTAAAGTTGAGCTTGATGATTTTACTGAGAGAGAAAAAGAGATTATCAAGTTGCTTGTGCTTGGGAAAAGCAATAGGGAAATTGCTCAGATACTGCTTCTCTCGGTTGGCACAGTAAAGAATTATATAAGTCAAATATACAGTAAGGCTAATATCAACGATCGGACAAATGCGGTTTTACTTTTTAAAAAAATAGGGTTATAACTTTATACTTATTATCAGAAAGGAGAGGTTTGACCTCTTCTGTTTTAATTTTTATACAAATATTGCTCTTGGCATGACTTGGGTCACTTATCATATGACTATGTCCAAGGTTAGAATTTTATTGGCACTGTATATTGTAGGTAATTTCGAGTGAACAAAATACAATATGGTTGAGAGCTATGAAGGGAGTTAGCATATGAATGAAATATCATATGCAAATCTAATAAATAAGACTATATCTGCGGCTATTATGGCCGTCATGAAAAGAGGATGAAAATGAATAAAGATAATAAGTATTATACTAACCAAAACAGAGAAGCATGGAACGAAGCTATGCCAAAACACCAAGCTGCATCAAAAGAAGAATTAGATCAGTTGTTTTCAACACCGGGTTATATTTGTCAAAAGGATAAGAATCTTTTACAAGTATTAGAAAGAATAGATGTTCAAGGTAAGGATGTAATTCACCTTTGCTGCAATAATGGAGTTGAATTGTTGTCTATAAAAAATATGGGTGCCAATCGTTGTGTTGGTATTGATATCTGTGATGAAGCAATAGAAGAAGCACAAGAACGAGCAAAAAAGTTCAATATTGATTGTGAATTTATTCGCTCTGATGTTTATGATATTTCAGAAGAACTTTATAACTCTTTTGATATTGTTCATATTACTGCTGGTTGTATTGGGTGGATTCCAGACCCGGGCGGTTTCTTCAAGATAATTTCAGATTTATTAAGAGTAAATGGGATTGTTCTTATACATGAAATTCATCCCTTTAGTGAAATGTTACCTTTTGATGATAACAATATTGAAGACAGGCTGAAAATTATAGAACCATATTTTAGGGATGAGCCAATTGTCGAAAACTGCAGCCTGGATTATGTGGGGGGGACGGATTATGCTGCAAAAACACATTATTGGTTTGTTCATACAGTTTCTACATTAATCATGGCGTTAGTTAATAATGACCTTCGGATAGAATATTTTTCTGAATATGCCAAAGATATATCTGCAGGGCATAAAAAGCAGGAAGAATTAAATGCACAAATTCCATTAAGTTATATTTTAATTGGCAAAAAGTAGTATAAGTGTTTGTACGTATGGACAAGCAATAAATCAAATGCTCAATGACACTAAGATACATATAAATGAAACTTTTCAAATTGTAACAAAACTAGATGAATTCCAAGGTTTAACAAAAGAGATGTTTCTCAATAAAGGAGTTTTTATACTGCTTATATAGATAAACATGTAGAAGGGAGTTTGCTTTATGTCAAGTAGACAGGTTGTAGTATTTAAGCTAAATAGTGAATTCTATGGAATAGACATATTAAAGGTAAAGGAAATCTGTTCTTATGCAGAATCGGTCCCAATTCCTAATACCCCCGAATTTGTGGAGGGAATAATCAATTTTCGCGGTGATATTATACCAATTATCAACCTGCGAAAAATACTATTACTAGGAACAAAAGAGCATGATATAGGTACAAGAATAATAATTGCCAGCGAAGGGAATAAACAGTTGGGGATAATTGTGGATGAAGTCTCTGAGGTTTTGCATATAAGCATTAAAGATATCGATACCATATCAGAACTGACAAAGGTAAAGAACAAGAGATTAATAAGCGGTATAGGCAAGTTGAAGGATAGGATTATTATACTTCTTGATTTGGTTGAATTGACAAGTGATAGGTTAAATATTATGGAAGAGGCATAGTCTGGAGAAATCTTATATAAAAATTTAAAATGCTGCAAGGAGGAATTTAACATGATGTCAAAAAGTAGAAGTGAAGTAAGCGGATATAAGGGAATAGGCTTAAAGCTGAATGTATTTCTTTTGTGCTTTTTTATTGCCATATCTCCTCTTATTATATTGTTCATAAGTAGTTACAATACATCTAAAGACAAACTGCTGGATGCCGGTGAAGAAAAATCTAGGGAGATTATCAAATATACTATGGGAATATTATCTTCCTACGATCAAATGGTTAAGGAAGGGAAAATGAGCCTTGATGTAGCTCAGGAGAAAGCAAAAACAACACTGCTCGGACCTATGAAAAGCGATGGAACAAGAGATCTGTTGCAGTCCATTGTGTGTGCAACACCTGATGTTTATGTATATGCAATTGATAAAAGCGCTGATGTTCTAATGCATCCATTTCTGGAAGGCGCCAGTATTAATGGCTATATTTCTGCTGATGGACAAGATTTGGGAGTACTTCTAACCGACGAATCAAAGTTCAATAAAGTTGTTGAGTATCTGTTCGAAAATGATATGACCGGGGAGACAGACATTGCCTATGACTACAGGGAATATTTTGAGCCTTGGGGCTGGATTTTGGCTTATGGCTCTAGTGCAGAATTTATTTACATCAACCCATTAAGAGATATGATAAATTCTTATGTGTTTGTTGGAGCAATTACTATGTTGATAGTATTATTAGCAGTATTCTTTCTTACTTCGGGAATAACCGGACCAATTAAAGAGTTATCAAAGGTTATAGACAGGTTGTCCAGCTATGATTTGACTTTTAATGAGGATAGTAAAGCAACAAAATTCCTGAAAAGAAAAGATGAAATAGGTTCAATAACTAGGTCGCTTGCAACAATGCAGAAAAACTTAGTTAACCTGACAAAAGAGATAACTGGCACTTCGCAACAGGTTGCAGCTGCTTCTGTAGAACTTACTGCTTACAGCAGACAGTCGACTTCATCAGCAGAAGAAATAGCCAGAACTATAGATGAAATAGCAAGGGGAGCTAGCGATCAGGCGAAGAACACTGAAGACGGCTCTATATGCATAAACGAACTGGGTCAACTGATAGAAAAAGATCAAAAGTATATTGAAGATCTGAATTATGCTGCTAATGAAGTAAATACATTAAAGAACGAGGGATTGCAAGGTCTGAAGGATCTAGTGGAAAAGACGGAGCTCAGCAGTACCGCATCAAAAAATATTCATGATATAATTATTAATACTAACGAGAGTGCGAAGAAAATTGAAAACGCAAGTCAAATGATCAAAAGCATTGCAGAACAGACAAATTTACTAGCTCTTAACGCAGCTATAGAAGCAGCACGGGCGGGAGAGACAGGCAGAGGTTTTGCAGTTGTAGCCGAAGAAATACGAAGGCTTTCAGAACAGTCTAACTCATTTACAGGTGAAATTACGGAAGTAATCGGGGAATTGACTGGAAAAACACAGTATGCGGTAGAGACAATACAAGAGGTTGCTAAACTAATTTTATCTCAGGCAGAAAGTGTAGAAGAGAGCAATGCGAAATTCGAAGGAATTGCCGCTTCAATTGAAAGAATGAAGAGAGTGATAGAAGATATCAACCAATCAGGACTTGAAATGCAAAACAAGAAACAACAGATTATAGGTATTATAGAAAACCTATCAGCTATATCAGAAGAGAATGCAGCTGGTACACAAGAGGCCTCGGCGTCAATAGAAGAACAAACCTCCTCTATGGAGGAAATAGCCAACTCAAGTGAAGTTTTGGCGAAAATGGCTGAGGAAATGCAAAAGAGCATATGTAAATTTAAGTATTAATAAAAAAATGTGATCTGGAATTTTAGTGACGCATTTTCATGTACTGGAAATAATAATTAGACTCTATAGAACTAGAGCGGCGTGAGGGACGTATCAAGATATATGTGCCTTGTGTTGCGCAAAAATATTTCACATAATTACATCAGTAGACAAGGATACAAGGATGAAAAATATAGTAAAGAGAATATTTAACCAAACAATAATTCAGGTATTGATTGTCTCTTTTGTATTTATATTTACCTTTTCGAAGTTGAATCTGATCAAGGAAAGAGTGGTACCGTTTGTTCCGATTGATGAATATATCTCTCATCTTGATGAGCAAATCCCCGTGCTTATGGATACATATGGTATTCCGGGGAGTAGTATTGCTATTGTCAATAAGGGGAAGCTTGCCTGGTCTGCAGCATACGGTTGTGCTGATGCAGAAAATGGGAGAAAACTGACAAGGGATACACCTATGCGGGTACAGTCTATATCAAAATCTATCACCGCCTGGGGTATTATGAAGTTGGTGGAGCAGGGGAAAATTGAACTTGATGACCCAATATTCCAATATTTTAAGAGTTGGCAATTTCCCGAATCCACTTTCTTAGCTGAGTTAACAGTACGGCATCTATTATGCCATACAGGAGGGTTACCTTTGGGGGATGTTTTTACAGTTTACTCACCTCAAGAAGAAATGCCCTCCCTTAGAGAAAAGCTTACAATGGAAGCTGTGCTTCTCAGAGAACCTGGCAGTACTTTTTCTTATTCAAATACAGGTTATAACCTGTTGGAGCTGCTTATTGAAGAAGTTACAGGGAAGCCTTTCTCCGAGTATATGCGGCAGGAGATTTTGATTCCTCTGGGAATGAATCATTCAACCTTTATCTGGAGTGAAAAGTTAGAGCCTGCAGTACCGGTAGGATATGATTTGAGCGGAAAGCCTGTTCCCGTTTATGTATATCCTGAGAAAGCATCGGGAGGGCTCTTTGCAACGGTAGAAGACATTGCCGCATTTACTATAGCAGGGATGAAGGGTACACCCAATGATATACAGATAATTAACACCAATACCATAGAAGTTATGTATAGTCCTGAAATTAAGAAAATCGGTATATATTCTTTTGTATTTGACGCGTATGGCTTAGGTCACTATATTGAAACGCTGCCGAAGGGTAAACAGGCAATTTCGCACGGGGGACAGGGAACTGGCATTATGACACATTTTCATGCAGTTCCCGAAACCGGTGATGCCATAGTAATTTTGACCAATAGTCAGAGAAGCTGGCCTTTTATTTCCTATCTGTTGAGGGATTGGGCACGGTGGCGTGGGTTTGAGTCCGTCGGAATGGGACGGATTATTTGGGGCAAATACGGGATAGGGGCTATCATTGCATTGAGCTGGTCAGTAATTATCATGCAAATTCTGAAGACAACGACATGGGTTATGAAAAGAAAGCATGAAGAAATATTTATAGCGAAGTACTCTAAGCTGCTTGCCATTGCACATACAGTCATAGCAATTATAATAATAATTGGACTTAGGTGGTGCCTTAGTCAGAAATATCTATTTATTTCATCAGTATTTCCGTTAGTATCTCAATGGCTGGGTATTTCAATGTTTGTTATGTCAATCAGCTTGCTGCTGACTCCATTATTATTAATAAATAAAAGCGCTTAGCAGTAATCAGCAAATTTCAGAAGAATTTTGCTGATTATTTGATATATATTGGAGGAGAGGTAATATAAGTCCAGAAAATAATAATAGAGGCATTTTGTTTAGATTTAATTTTGGAGATTTTCTATAGTAATTCTACTATTAAAATTGATAGAGCTAGAGGAAATTTCGATGGGTTAATTAGGAAACATATAATAACTTGGTTTTGGATGGAAGATAAGAATGGGGGTGCCGACATGGATCATGTAGTTTATGTGGATGCAAAATCAAATGAATTGGAAGAACTTATTACAGGAAGAAAAACTATGATTTTAAGGGGTGCAACAGGCAGAAAGTTGCCTTATGGCAGAGTAAACATTGGAGATATGCTATACTTTATTAATAACGACGGGGAAGGGAAGGTTAGGGCAAAAGGAAATGTGACTGATGTATACAATTCTGATAAAATGGCTGAAGATGAGTCTATTTCACTGGTTGAAAAGAATCAGGATAAACTGAGATTAACTGAAAAGCAATTTAATAAATGGGCAGGAAAAAGATATATTGTCTTAATTCAGGTTGGAAATGTAGACGCAATAGAACCTTTCAGAATTGACAAAAGTAATTATGGAAATATGGATGATTGGCTGCCTGTTGAAAACATAGATAGCGTAAGGCTATAAAGGAAATGTCCATGAGGGAAAACAGACTTCTGTTAATATTGCTGTTATCTGCAATCATATTTTGTCTATTATTTGCCTATATTCTTCCTATTAATAGGTATAGTCCAAAATCTCCCTATAATCCGGACATATGGATTTCAAAGTATAGTTATAATTCAAATGAACTATTGGATGTTAAATTCAACACTCACAACAGGGGAAGATTGTATTTTGATATTTTATTGAATGGAGTAAAGACAGAGGCATATTTAGATACGGGGAATGCTTTTGGCATATGTGTCTCTGAGCAAGCAGCCAAAGCAGATAAATTTCAGATATATAACTATACAAATGTGTATAACTCGGAAGGTGCTTTGATATCTGAATCTCCTCAGTTTAAAGTTAATAGTTTTTATATCGAAGGAAAGCAAATGAAATTAGATTCAGGTATTATCGTTGAAGGGAAAGACAGTTATATCGGGTTTGAACCATTTAAGGCAGGAAGGATTACTTTAGATTATAAGAATAAGAAAGTCGCCTTTAGTAAATCACGACTTCCTGAAAATATTACCAGCAGTGAAAGTCGTCAGGTTTTTAACTTTTTTATTATGGAAGGAAACGGAGAAGGCTATATAGTTATACCAATTAGAATAGATGAGGAAGAATACTACGCTATGGTTGACACAGGTGCCTCTGTCAGTGTGATAGACAGTAAAATAGCGAATCAAGTAAATGCAAAACAGAATATATTCGGCAGGGTTAAACTATCGAATTTAGAAATCGGGAGTTTTAAAACCAGTTTACCATCTGTTTCGGTCCATTCGCAGCGTGCAGTAGGCCGGGGCATTGAAAAAGAAATAATGGCTACAATAGGGGCTGATGTCCTTTGCCAATTTCTTGTTACGATTGATTATCAGCAAAGGCTTCTAATACTTGAAAGGTGAGTCAATGGCTTTTAGGAGCTTAATCTTAAACAGGAGTATTATCTGGTATATCAAATTATGTTATAATTTGAACAAATGGAGTCATTTCTATCAAATAGTGTTATATAATAACCTAAATTAGATAACGGAAATGACATTTTTATGAAGAAGGTGTGTTGAAATGAAAGAAGGGAAAATACCTCCAGAGCTTCTAAAGAGCCTGGTATTCAATAATATCAAAGTCAAAAGGGAAGAGGTCATATTGCGGCCTGAAATCGGAGAGGACTGCGCAGCTATAGATTTTGGCAGCTATGCCTGTGTCCTGTCAACGGATCCCATCACCGGAGCATCAGAAGGAGCCGGTACCTTGGCAATACACATATCCTGCAATGATGTCGCTACCAGCGGAGTGAGGCCTGTGGGTATAATGGTAACCGTACTGGCACCCCCTTCGGCTACAGAAGATGACATAAGGAAGGTTATGGAGGAGGCTGGGGAAGCAGCTGCAGCCCTTGGAGTGGAGATAATAGGGGGGCATACCGAGATCACATCAGCTGTCAACAGAATAGTTATATCTACCACAGCCTTGGGGAAGGTGCAAAAAGAAAGGATAGTCAGATCCTCAGGAGCTCAGACAGGGGATGATGTTATAATGACAAAATGGGCAGGACTGGAAGGTACTGCAATAATAGCTGCGGATAGGGAAAAGGAGCTTGCAGGCAGATTGTCCCCCGAGGAGATCAAAACAGCAAAAGCTTTTATAAAGCATATAAGCGTAGTGGAGGAAGGTGCTGCGGCAGGAGAGTTTGGAGCAAG
>NZ_JAWLCK010000054.1:0-17955 GCF_041687175.1 Lutispora sp. | reverse complement strand
ATCCACATTGGTATTGATAACCGTAAGTGGAGTCTTTAGCTCATGAGAAGCATCGGCTATAAATTGCTTCTGTCTATAGAAGGCTTCCTCAACTGGCTGGATAGCTTTATTAGCAAAGGTTCTGCTTATAAGGTATATAAAAATAAGCATTACTACAGCCACCACCAGAAATGTATAAATCAGATTGGTGAGAATCCGCTGCTGAGCTGTAATATCCAGAAACACAATCTTAGAACCAACGGGAGTTTTTCTCATCATAAATGCCCAATGGCTGCCATCATATTTGAAGCTTCCAGCAGAAGTATTTTTAGAAAGTGATGCGGATTTCACAGCTTCATAAAACTCCTCATCCATATCAAAAACAGATGAAACTCCAATTATCTTAGACTTACTATCAGTGTTTATAGTAAAGGAAACTGTCCGCTCACGAGTAGGACTTATATCCATTTTAAATCTGGGCTGCAGGGGAACTATTATAGAGCGCCTTTCAATGGAAGATAATCTATTCAATTCTTTATCAATATCTCTGGTTACATTTTTATATGTGATGAAATAGATAGAAGAAAAGGCAATAATCATCATAATGAAAATGGAAACCAGATTGAGAATAAGAAATTTGTTTCTAAGTTTAGCAAACATTAATCCTTTACCTCCAGCATATATCCTACACCCCGTATAGTGCTTATGTAAACTTTAGATTCCAGATATTGAAGCTTTTTTCTTAAAAAAGAAACATAAACCTCCACATTGTTATACTCTGCCTGAGAATCAAATCCCCAAAGCTTTTCTATTATTAACTCCTTAGGAGTGACCACATTTTTACGCATTATTAAAAGCTCCAGCAGTTCATATTCCTTCAAAGTCAGCTTTACATCCTTAATAGAGTTAGTTAGCTTCAGTGATGAAGTATTTAGCTCAATATCTCCAAATTCAAGGATGTTTTCATTTATAACTTCACCCTTGCGCCTGGACAATGCTCTTATCCTGGCTAGCAGCTCCTCTGTGGCAAAAGGTTTTGCCAGATAATCATCAGCACCGCTATCTAGTCCTATCACCTTGTCCGAGACATCTCCTTTGGCTGTGAGAAGTATGACTGGAGTAGAAATTCTCTCTTTTCTCATCTTCTTTAATATACTTATACCATCCATCTTTGGGAGCATTATGTCCAGAATAACCAAATCATAGATGCCGCTTAAGGCATTATCCAATCCTTCTTCTCCATCATATACCGCATCAGCAGTATAATTATTTTTTTTAAGTATCTGAACCAAAGCCTCTGCCAAATGAACCTCGTCTTCTACTATAAGTATCCTCATGGAGACCCCTCCGTAATTCTTTTCTTTTTGTATTATATCACAATATTCCTTAAAAGAATCTTAAAGGAGACATGCCTGTATTTAAGATTCCTTTAAGGATACCTCTATAAAATGGATATGAAAACTTATATGGGAGGTAAGAAAGTGAGCACAACGAGCACTACAACTATTGTAAAACCAAAAAGGAAAAAGATAATAAATGCCAAGGTCATATTTCTGTTCCTACTCATAGCCATAGGCACTTACATAGGCTATCGTTACATAAAATCTAAAAATCAGGTGCAAAACCAGATACAACAAAGAACAGCTGTAGCAAGACGGGGGGATATTAGTGTATCCATAAGCGGTTCAGGCACATTATCCTCTGCAAGCACCTTCACTGCCCTATCCAGTGTGGAGGGAACTATAAGCAAGATTTATTATAAAGACGGTGACAAAATTGAAGCAGGCACCTTGATCATGGAGTTGGACAGCGGAGAAGCTCTGCTGGACATAAAGAAGTTGGAAAACAATATAGCCAAGGCCAAATTATCCAGAGATCAATTGTTGAAATCCTTTGAAAACAGCCAGGTAATAGCACCCATATCCGGCGAGGTAACTGATATAAGGTATAAATCCGGTGATAATACAGGTGAAGGTACCACATTGCTTACAATAACGGATAAAAGTCAACTCAAACTATTGCTTCCATTCAGGAATACCTATAGAGGAGAACTGGTTCAGGGACAGAAGGCTACTGTGTATGTGTATGATGCCTCAATGGATGAAGTATACAAACTTGATGGCTCCATATCCTTTATAAGTTCAACTCATGAAGGTGCAGGAGAAAACCAATCATATAATGTTGAATTCATAATCGAAAACCCTGGATATTTGGATGACACAATGATAGCAAGTGCAGAAATCAGCCTGTCGGGTAAAACAATAAAAAGCATAGGAAGCAACAGTCTGTCCTATATTGATAGCACCAGCGTAAAAGCTGAATTAGCAGGAACCATAGAAGGATTAGATGTGGTATTGGGTCAATATGTAAAAAAGGGAGATGTGCTGGCCACTATCAGCAACGATGACCTGTCCATCGAATTAGAAACCAGTAACCTCAACATTGAGGAAATGGAAAATCAACTGGAATACTCCTATGAAAAGCTTACCCATTACAAAATTTATTCGGACATTACCGGTACATTATCTTTAGAGGATTTGAAAGTTGGAGATGCTGTCAAATCCGGGCAAACTGTTTTTAAAGTATCTAATTATGATTTGATGGAATTCCAGATATCCATAGATGAACTGGATATCGCAAAGATACAAACGGGTCAAAATGTAAATATCACCGTAGATGCCCTTGAAGAAACAGATCAAAAACCATTGACGGGTATTGTAACTGAAATAGCACAGGAAGGTAATGCCAACAATGGTGTAACCACATATCCAGTCACTATTCAACTTACAGAGCCAAATGACCAGTTAAAGGTAGGTATGAATGTAAATGGAGAAATAATAGTCCACGAAAGGAAAGATGTGCTTTATGTACCCATTGAGGCCGTACAGAAACGTGGAGACAAAAATATAGTCTATGTCAAGAATGATGAACTATCGGCTGAGCCTTCAGAAGGGCAGAAGATTAAAATAAATCCCGGAGAGCAGAAAGCTCCTGAAGGAGGAATAGGCACTGCAAAACAGCCGCCTGCTGTTAATGAGACCGACGATAGTACAAATATGAGGCCAAGAACAAGAACCCAAGTCAGTGACTATTATGCTGGATCAGTACCTAAAGTTGTAGAGGTAGGCATAAACAATGATGAGTATATTGAAATACTTAGCGGCCTAAATGAAAGGGATATAGTGATTCTTCCTCCGTTAGCCTCCCCTTCCAACTCGAATAATCAAATCAGAACTAACATGGGAGGCGGAATGCCGGGAGGAATGCCAATAAGAATCCAAACTCGTCCGGGAAGGTAGGGGAATAGCGTTGATAGAGATACACAATATGTACAAAACCTATCAGATGAGCCAGATACAAATCCAGGCGTTGAGAAATATAAACCTCAGTATCAGAAAAAATGAATTTGTTGCCATAGTAGGTCCATCAGGGTCAGGCAAATCTACTCTTATGAACATGCTGGGCTGTCTGGATGTTCCTACCTCAGGCACTTATATATTGGATGGTTTGGAAGTCAGCAATCTCACCGATGATGAGCTGGCAGAAATAAGAAGCAAGAAAATCGGGTTCATATTTCAGAGCTTTAATCTGATTCAAAAACTCACCGCTCTGGAAAATGTGGAGCTTCCGCTGATCTACATGGGGGTAAGAACCTCAGAAAGATTGAAAAGAGCAAAATCTGCTCTGGAAAATGTAGGCCTGGGAGACCGATTGGATCATAAGCCCAATGAGCTCTCCGGAGGTCAGCAGCAAAGGGTTGCCATAGCCAGGGCTCTCATAAACAATCCCCCCATTATATTTGCCGATGAGCCTACAGGAAACCTGGACACCAAATCAGGAGTGGAAATAATGAATCTGCTGAAGGCGCTGCATAAAAGGGGAAATACCATTGTGTTGATCACTCATGACAATGATATAGCAAAGCAAGCTGACAGAATCATCAGGATACACGATGGCGTAATTGTTGAAGACAGGCAGGTGATATAAATGGGCTTTTTCCAAGCATACAAGATGGCAATAAAAAGTATCAAAGCCAACAAGGGAAGATCCTTTCTCACCATGTTGGGAGTAATCATTGGAGTAGCATCTGTAATCTCAGCTGTAGCATTTGCCCAAGGCAGTACTAAAAGCATCACCGACTCTATACAAAAGCTGGGCACTAATCTGATACAAATAACTCTGACAGGCAGAAACAGCAACAGGGATATGTCCTATGAAGATTTAAAAAAATTCGCAGCAGAAAACACAGAAGTGATTAGCGCGGTAGCACCCCAATCCAGCACAAATGCCAGGGTTAAATATGGCTCCACCAATATGAACACCACCATCATAGCCACTTCCCCTGAATATGAAAGGATTAGAAATGTTCATGTAACCCAGGGAAGATTTATATTGGACTTTGATTTGGAATATAGACAAAATGTAGCCCTGATAGGAACTGCCGTTGTAAATGAACTATTCGAAAATGTCAACCCAATAGGGGAGAAAATTAAGATAAACGGTCAGATATTTAAAATAGTAGGCATTCTGGAGGAAAGAGCTAATGGGGCAGCATATTCCGACGATGATCAGATAATCATACCAATAAGCTCTTCCCGAATGGTAATGGGAACTTCATCCATAAGGAATTTTGCTGTGGAAGCCGCAAGCGCTGAAAAAGTTGACGCGGCTATGGATAAATTAGAAACCTTCTTATTGGATATATACAAGAATGAAAATGCTTTCAGGGTATTTGACCAGTCTCAGATGTTGGAAACCTTAGACAATGTAACAGGAAGCATGATGATAGTATTAGGAGGCATAGCTGCCATATCCCTTATAGTAGGCGGTATAGGCATAATGAACATCATGCTGGTATCCGTGACAGAAAGAACAAAGGAAATCGGTATTAGAAAAGCAATAGGTGCAAAGAGAAAAAATATTCTGACCCAGTTCATAATAGAAGCAGCCGTTGTAACAGGTATGGGAGGATTAATTGGTGTTCTGTTAGGTTTCTCAATAATCAAATTTGTAATAGGAGGATTAGGCCTGGTTCCAGCGGTTTACTCCATACCATGGGCTTTGATAGCCTTTGGAATATCCCTGTTGGTAGGAATAATCTTCGGCCTATTCCCGGCTTATAAGGCTGCCAGTCTCAAACCTATTGAGGCTCTAAGAACAGAGTAATTGAGAGTAATAGAAAATACCTGGAAAGGATGATAAGATGAAACTTAAAATATTACCATTTATATTAGCTTTCTCTTTGCTCCTCAGCACTACAGCCTCTGCTGAGCCAAAATTCCGATACAGCTTTGAGGAAGCCTTGGAAATGGCTTTGGAAAACTCAACAGAGTATCAATCTAAGGACAAAAACATAAGCAAAGCCTACGATGCTTTTGAAGCTGCAGAAAAGGCGGCTCCCAAAGAAGTGAAATTCACAGGCAGCATGAAAAAGTTTATATCAAACCAGGTGGATCCTGTCATCAAAGTAGAAGAAGCCTATAATAACTATCAGCAGGCTATATTGGATAGAAACAATACAAAGACCACTATTGGATTAAATCTCAGGTCCGCTGTAATAGCTGTAGAAAATGCAGAGATGGATCTGAAAGAAGCAAATATGAACAAGAAAATATGGGAAGAGGAATTAAAACTATTAAACCTTAGATTTGATAAAAATCTCATATCAAAATCAGAATATGAAAACAAGAAAACTGACTTAGAAAGCAAATTAAAGGATTTGGATAAATACCAGGACAATCTGGATGAAGCCTATTACAAGCTTAACAGTCTCTTGGGCAGACAAAATGAAAAGGATATTGCCATAATCCTTAATGATACTGTGATACCTCTTGAAAAATTGGATCTGGAGCAGATAAAAAAAGATATGATGAAACGAGACTTCTCTCTTGTTCAGAAAAAAAATGAACGGTACATAGAGAAATACTATTTTGACTTGGTGGAAGAAAGATATCTCAAATATGATTTGGACAGATTTACTGACTCCATGCGGGATGATATAACGGAAATGTATGAAGAAGCTAAAGAGGACTTTGAAACTGCAGATAAGAACTATGAAAAAGCTCTGGAAACCTTTGAAAAAGATTTTGACCAAATGATAAAGGATATTAAGGAAGCTATAGAGCAAATAAACGAAATAAAACAAGAAATTTCAGAAGAGCGACAAAATGCTGAGATAAATAAAATAAAATATGAAGCAAGGATGATCTCAAAAACACAATATGATAACAGCCTGAATCGTATAAACTTACTCCAAAACGATCTGAAAGCTGCAGAACTGGAGCTGAATCTGAAATATGCAAAACTATTAGCCTACAGTGAACTTGAAAAAGTTACAATCAAGTAGATTAAGCAAACCCACGGCTTATCAGGAAATCCTTTCCCATATAAAACTATACTTGAATAAGCATCTCTCCCTGTGTTAACATTAATGTAATATAAACATACTTGAAAGGGTCGTGATGTTAGGGTTGAAAGAAAAGATAAGTCTATACGGGTTTAACAATCTTACAAAAACTCTGAGCTTTAACATTTATGATATCTGCTACGCTAAAACTGATAGAGATAAAAGGGATTATATAAGCTATATTGATGAACAATATAATTCTGAGCGTCTGACAAACATTCTCCGTGGTGTTACGAAGATAATAGGCGCCAATATATTGAATATCTCCAAACAGGACTACGACCCTCAGGGTGCAAGTGTTGCCATCTTGATTACAGAGGAGGGCATGCCCTGTGAGCTTATAGATCCGTCCTGCAATAAAGGAGAAATATCGACTTTGAGAGATTGTGTTATGGCTCATTTAGATAAAAGTCATGTTACAGTTCACACCTATCCTGAAAGCCACCCGGATAATGAAGTTTCTACATTCAGGGTGGATATTGATGTATCAACCTGTGGTGAAATATCTCCACTGAATGCCCTCAATTACCTAATAGGAAGCTTCGACTCGGATATAATAACCATAGACTACAGGGTAAGAGGCTTTACAAGGGATGTGAACGGGCACAAATACTTTATAGACCATGCTATGAGCTCTATACAAGATTATATAGACCAGCAAACATTAGAAAAATACGATGCTATAGATGTCAATGTATATAACTCAAACATATTTCATACCAAAATGATGATAAAGGAAATCGATCTTAATAACTACCTTTTTAACGAAGACCCTTACGACCTCAAACCTGAGGTTAGGCGCGAGATAAGAAATAAGCTTTCTAAAGAGATGATTGAAATATATCACGGCTTAAATGTTTATGACAAAATAGAAAAATAAACAGGAGGTTGGATATGGAACTTTGGTATACGGAAGAACATACAGATAATGTGCGATTTACTATTAAAGTGGATAAGCATATACACAGCGAGCAAAGCCCCTTTCAAAGGATTGACTTCTTTGATACCTATGAATTCGGTCGCATCTTTACTTTGGATGGAATAATCATGCTGACCCAAAGGGATGAGTTTGTCTACCATGATATGATTGTCCATGTACCGATGGCAGTAAACCCTGGTATCAAAAAGGTTCTCGTAGTTGGAGGCGGTGACGGAGGCTCTGTTAGAGAGCTTACCAGATATAACACCATTGAGTCCATGGAAATGGTGGAAATTGACCAGAGAGTTGTTGAGTGCTGCAAAGAATATCTGCCTCAGACTTCCTCAAAGCTGGATGACCCTAGAGTAAAACTTCTTTTTGAGGATGGCATAAAATTCATCAGCACAAAGAAAAATGAATATGATTTGATAATAGTTGACTCCACAGATCCTATAGGTCCGGGAGAGGGTTTATTTACTGAAGAATTTTACAGGAATTGCTATGAGGCTTTGAAGGATGACGGCATATTGGTAAATCAACATGAAAGCCCATATTATGATGATACAGCAAGGTTGATGAAAAGAACTCACAAGAGAATCAAGCAGTTTTTCCCTATAGCGAAGGTGTATCAGGCTCATATACCTACCTATGCTTCCGGCCATTGGCTATTTGGATTTGCATCAAAGAAATATGATCCTGTAAAGGATTTGAATGATAAGGCATGGAATAGCTTAGGATTGGAAACCAAATACTACAACACTGAGCTTCATAAAGGAGCCTTTGCCCTACCAAATTATGTAATAAAGATGCTGGAAGAAGCATAAAAAGTGAGGTGAGACACGGAGAACCGTCCCCGATGTCTCACCTCTGTTTATAGGGCTTCTATGGTTACACTGTTTTCTTCAGGTATATTGATTTTGAAGTACTTATATGTGGCAGTATTTCCTTTAGAAATTTCAATTTTAACTATCACTGAAGCATCTTCTCTCCCTCTGTTTACCCTCAATCCTCCATTGTCTTTTTCAATTTCTACAAATGCAGAGCCTCTATCTCTTCTGCCTTCATCTTTTACAAACTTCCCATTATTCATTCTGCCTACTTCTACATACTTGTATGTTGTTTGGTTTTCGTGTTTGGCAAGAGGTAAGATTCTGGGCCTTTCAGAGTCTGCAGGATACCTGGAGCCGAAAGCAAATTTATCAGCTGTCAACCAAGTTTTGGCTGCTTTAACATCCAGCACATCTTGAAGCTTTGGCATGTTTGCTTTCAAAGCTTCTATCTTCCCTGCCGCCTCATTTGCTTTTGTCTTTGCTGCTCTGAGCCTTGCGGCCAACCTAGTTTTGAAATCTCCATCTTTTAGCTTCTCATATGCTTCAACAGCTTTTTCTTCCACTCCTTTTACCCTCTGGACAAAAGCTTCTGCATCTTCTAATGCTTTATTAGCTGCTGCAAATGCTCGCTCCAGCTTAGCTTTGCTATCAGTTTCTTTGGTCTCTGTTCTCCTTGCCCTTTCCCTTATCGATCTGCCGAATATTTCTATTGTTGCCTTTGTAGAGGTATCAGGAGTTGTTTGAGCATCCCTCATGTATTCATCTATGACACCCTTTAATGTCTCAATTGCATTTGATAAAGCGGAAATCTTATTATCCCATTCTTCATGGCTTGATATGAGCTCATAAGCTGCTACTGCTTTTTCCGCAGCTTCTTTAGCCGCTTTATCTGCTTCTTCTTCCTCATCTCTCTTTGCTTCCAACTCAGCTATCTTGTTTTCTGCCAAAACAAGTTTATTAATATTAGTTACTAAAGCTTGCTGAGCTGATGACAGATTGTTATAAGCATTCCTGGCTGCCTCTACCTGGTCTTTATGTCTTAGCCTGATTTCCTCAGGATTAGGCAGTTCATTGATTATATTCTCCACTCTGGCGGCTCTTCTCTTATCCTCTTCTTCTTGTTCATTCTCTTTCTCAAGTTCACTTATCCTATTTTCAGCTCTCTGTAGTTTCTCCATATTCTTTACTAACTCTTTTTGTTTTGATGATAAATTCTCATAGGCTTCCCTTGCATTCTCCACCGCTTCTTTATGCCTTAATCTAATATCTTCAATCTTTGGCAAATCATCTATAATTTCTTCTACACGGGCTGCCCTTCTTCTATCTTCTTCAGTTTGCGCCTGTTTTTCCTTTAATTCTTTGATCTTCTCTTCTGCTGAAATAAGCTTTTGAATGTTTGGAACCAGCTCTCGTTGGGCTCTTGTCAATGCATCATAAGCCTCTCTGGCATCCCTTACTTCTTCAGCATCTTCCAGCTTAATGTCTTTCGGTCTGGGTAGCTCGTCTATCATCTTCTCTACAGCAGCAGCCTTCCTCTTGTCTTGGACTTCTTGTTCCAGCCTGGCTATCTCATCAACAGCTTTTTTTAGTTTATCATAGTTATCTACATGCTTCTTCTGATTGGCTGTCAGGTTATTGTACGCTGCCTGGGCAGCGTACACCTGTTCTTTGTCACTGAGCTTTATATCCTTGGGAAGATCGGAAATCTTATCCACTACCTTTTCTGCTGCAATCTTATCCTCTTCCTCCTCTATACCCGGCACCTTTACGGGAGCCAAATCAGTGCCCATGAAATAGAATTCGTCTCCTTTGGACTCTTCGCTGGTGTTGCCTACCAAGTCCTTAGCCTGGGAATCTATGATGAGCATATACTCATATCTTCCCTCCAAGGGCTGACTGAGGGAGAGTATTACCTTGTTTTTATCAACCTTTTTCAGTGAGTTTCCTATGGTCTTGTATCTGGCTGTATCATCAGTGTTCTTTATTGTATATCTGCCTTCATAGCCTATGTTTTCGCTGTACTCAATCTCCACCGTCACCCTATCTATTGCGGTTACGGTAACTATATAGGGTTTATCCTCATCCTTGTATTCACCATAGAGCAAGGTGTAATCATCGTGGGTATTCTCTGCTCCAATTCCGTGCCTGTCTGTAACAATTTTCTCCATATCTATCTTATAATCTTTATCTCCGGCTATTGCCTTGGAGGATGTTATGGTAAAGGTTACAATCCTGTCATCCTCATCATCAGTCTTCACACTGAAAGTAGCTGATGGAGAGCCAATGGTGCTGACATCCTTCTTCTTAACCACTACTTCCTTTGACATTTCCATCTCAAAGGTTTTACCATCTCTTTGAGCGATATAGAGTATCTCAGGTTTTTCCGGATCTTCATCTATACCGTAAATCTCCAAATCGTAATCATCCAGCTCACTTTTATCCAATGGGTTTCTGTTCACTGTCCTGTCTCTTATACCTTTCAAGGATTGGCTTTTATCAATAGTATAAAGCACACCTTCAGAAAGCTTCTTGCCTTCCTCTACATTGGAAAACTCTATGGTTCTATCATCATCTGTGAGAGCCTTGGCATATAGCTTAATGGTCTTGCTGCCGTATTTTAACACCAGAATCGTAGAATCTGTATAGGTCACTGGCTCATCAAATACTACAGCCACCACATATTTATTTACAGGATAAATATAATCCAGCCTCGGTCCATCATGATCGTCCTCTCCTGCAGTTGCTTTGAATTCAAAGCTGAGCCTCAGCTCATTGTCCATCATATCCAATACGCCATCTATTGTGATTTTGTATATCTTGCCTTCTATCATCCCGGCTGTTTCCAATGTGACTTTTCCATCCTCATAGGTAGCCTCTATGGGGGTACCAATATCATTGTTTATCTCATAGTAGGATATATCCTCGGCGCTTTCCTCATCTAAGGGCTTGGTGAAAAATATCTCCAGCTTGTTGCCGCTGACCACATTATATTTATTCACAGTAGCTGCTGCAAAATCATCTTTTTTCACTGTTACAGTGCCACTATTGCTTTTATCCAGTACATTGCCGAATTCATCTTCTATGTTATAGGCAGTCACAGTATAGGAGCTGTTTATGGTCAAGTCTTCCACCCTCAGCATTACCTTGTACTTTCCATCTTTGTAGGAAATCTTCTCTACGCTCTCCACATAGATGCTGTCCTTATATCTATCATTTTGGGTGACCTCATAATTATCCGGATCCAGCACTGTATCTTCTATGAATCTACTGCTATCGCTGAACACAACTTGAATATAGTTTCTGGAAAGAACCTTCAACTCATTCTTTACCATCACAGGTGCGCTTTTATCTTCTCTCATACCATAGAAGGTTTTCTTTGCCGGCCTCTTCATCATATTGGCAGCCTTGGTCTTGTCAACTATGTTTTCCACTGTCAACTCATACTTGGTACCGGATTTCATAGGCTCTGTGGTAAGCTCCACTGTATCCTCATCATCTCCTGTCAGCTCAGCTTCCCAGATATCCAGCTCTCCGCTGCTGCTCTTAATATAATAATTCATCAAATCTTCTGCCGAATCCCTGGTAACAGCCTCTGAAAACTTGATAATTACCCTTTGGTTTGTCTCGGCTTTTACATCTCTCAGTGTAGGTGGATTGGAGTCCAGTCTGGTATAAAAGTTTTTGCTTGCAGATCTGAGCAATGTGCCGTCTATAGATTTAATATTGGTAACCTTCACTGTGTATGATTTTCTTGCCTGCAAACCATCAGTAGACAGAGTCACCTTCTTGCCTTCCAGCACTGCATCATCCACATCTACACCTGATATTGAGTAATTGGATGTGTCTACAGCTGTTTCAAAGTCCAATTCCTTATCAAATTCTATAACTACCGTCTCCACATCCTCGCTTTTCACATTCTTTATCCTGGGAGCTCCTGATACCTTTGCCACCCCTGTAAATTTAACCTTCTGCTCTCCTACAGTCATAGAATACAATCTTCCTGAGCTTTGGGCAGAGGTCACCAACCTTACGGCATTCTTTCTCACCAGATATGCATCTTTAATGTCCAATCCTTCTGCATCATAGTTATCCAGGTCTTCCACATCATAATTATCTACATCTTCTTCAAATACTATCTCCACCACAGTATTGCCATGAGCCTTCACACTCTTTACATCTGCATCTATCATGTCACTTATTAACCCTGCTGCTATGGCTCTGGACTTCCTGATGACCCCTTCCTCTATGAGGATATTTACATATCTTATACCTTCTTTTGTTTTAGTCCTAAGAGCAGATACGGTAGCCTTGGCAAGCAAATCAATGGTGAACTTATCTTCTCTGGAGGGTCTTAATCCTATGCTGGAAGCAAACTTCAATGTATCCTCCCAGGTGAAATCCCCTTTGCCTGATACTATCTGCTTATATCCCAAAGTTTCCAGCAACACCTTGAAATATGCCTGCTCATTTATCTTCTCATATGGTTTGAAGCGGCCTCTGTCATCTCCTATGAATCCCAACTCCGGATTAGCCTTAAGATAGGCCAGGATATTCTTGCCTTCAGGCCACTTCACTTCATCCTTGTCTGCGAAATTGTTTGAACCCCTGTATTCCAAGGCTTTTTCATATAAGCCTCTCAGCTTTAGTATAGATATGGCCGCTGTAAGCCTATCCATTTCTTTTTGTGTGTATTTTTCCGTAACCCCATCTCCGTCTCCAACCAGCATTCCTATATCTACGAGGGCCTCCACCTCAGAGCTAATCCTGGCCGCTGCATAACCCTCCATATATCCCATGGAAGAAAAGGTCATGGCAAAGGCCAGTATGAATGCTATAAACTTTTTCACTTTTAAAACCTCCTCGTTTCCCACTCATAATTTTTGCCTAATTTATACTATGTTAAGTAATAGGCAAAATTCTTAATTAAACAGCTTTGTAACTTTTTTGTAAAGCTTTTGTAACTTTGACGGAGGTTAATGTAAATTTGTTCCACTTTTCTCAAAAAAAAGAACAACCTTCTGTGCAATATCTTTGTGAACTGCACATATGGTTGTTCCTACAATAGATATATTATGCAAATTTGCTGCATTGTTTCACAAATTCGTCGAATAGCTTTGTGAATATTTCATGCTTAGGCACCATTGCCTCAGGGTGCCATTGGAGACCCAATATAAAATTCCTATCCATAGATTCTATAGCTTCGATTATACCGTCATAGGAATGGGCAGTAGCCTTCAGTCCTTTGCCTAAATCTTTTATGGATTGATGATGGAAGGAGTTGACGGCTATGGTTTCGTTTTCGAATATATTATAAAGCTTGCTGTCATTCTCTATCCTTATCATATGATGAGCCTGATCTATTGGGCCTCCCTTAGGACTATGACCAAATGAGTTCTCAATTTGAGAATATATATCCTGATAAAGGCTGCCTCCCAAAGCAACGTTTATCAATTGTGCTCCTCTGCATATCCCCATAATAGGCATATTTACATCATAAGCTTCCTTAAATAGAAACATTTCATAGGCATCTCTTTCATGTTCTATAGCCCCAATTTCCTTTATAGGATTTTCCCCATAACATAGAGGCGATATATCTTCCCCTCCTGTGAAAAGCAATCCATCAATAATATTAATATACTTGAGCAGAGATTCCTCGTCCTTTACCAAGGGAATAATTACAGGAATTCCTCCAGCCTCAACTATTGCGTTGATATAATTGCTGTTCAGACAATTATATCTGGAAGCTCCCTTTGATTCAGTAAATGTAGTCAATCCAATTATCGGCCTCAAATTAATATGACCCCCATTCTTCATATCTAATATGTGTTACATACCAAATTCTATCATACAAATAAAAAAAAGCAAGTAACCTTGCTTTTTTACACTTTATAACAACTGTATAAAATTATCTACCACATCTGCATCGAATTGGGTTCCTCTCCCCTTCAGCATCTCATCAATAGCCTGCTCTTTTGTAAGAGGAATCTTCCTGTAGGGCCTGGAACTGGTCATGGCATCATAAGCATCTGCCACGGTTATGATCTTGGCAAGAAGAGATATATCCTCCCCCTTTAGACGTTGGGGATATCCTGTGCCATCAATCCTTTCATGGTGTTCCAGCAGTACCTTTCTGCTTTCGGCAAGAAAATCCACATGGGACAGTATTTCATAACCTATGGTAGGATGTTTCTTTATCATATCGAATTCCTCTTTGGAAAGTTTGCCCTCTTTATTGAGTATGGCGGAAGGAATTCCTATCTTGCCTATATCATGAAGTATACTGGCAAACTCCAAAACATGAATATCTTTTTCCCCTAAGCCCATCTTCCTTGCAATATCTGTAGACAAACAGGATACTCGCTCACAATGCCCCCTTGTATATTTGTCATTGGCTTCTATTGCATTAGCCAGAGATTGGACAGTGGATAAATAACTGTTTCTTATTTCTGTATTCTTCTTGGTCAGTTCACGAACATGTAAGTTTCTTTCTTCTATGAGCTCCCTTACTGTATCCATCATGTTGTTGAATTGATCTCCCAAAACCTTAAATTCATCTTTGGAATCAATATGGATATGCTCATCAAACTTTCCCTGAGAAATGTTTTCTATACCATCCATAATGTTGCTTAAAGGACGGGTGATATATCTAGAGAGTAGAAAACCAATGAGAAAAGTAACTATAACGCTTGCCAAGGCTACTTGGAAAGCCCTGCTCATAATTGGGGCCAATGCCTTATTTATATCCAAAGGCATCACTCCTATGATCTTCCATCCAGTCTCAGGTACCGTCATATAACTTATTATGCTTTCTCTTCCCTTATAATTGAATATATTTGTTCCATTATCGGAAATGAGCTGAGCCATAAGCTCCTCATCATCGTTGATATTGGTCATCAGCATGCTATGGTCGGGATGGGAAAAAACTTCTCCATCGCTGTTTACCAGCATTAGAGTGCCTTCGTCATCATAAATTAAATCATTTATTATATCACTGAATCTGGACAGTTTGATGTCCATTCCCACTACCCCTACAATGCCATCTTCTCTTTCTACCGCCTTTGCCACTGTAACCACATATCCTCCGATTTCACCTGCATCCAGATAAGGATCTGTCCATACAGTTTTCCCTTTGTTCGTTAAAGCTTTTTTATACCAATCCCTTGTACGGCAATCATAATCCTCAGGCATAGTATCATCAATAGGGGTAATAAAAATCGAACCATCTTCCTGGGAACCTAAATAAATCCAAGCTATATAAGGACTTGAATTGACAAAACCTGTCCACTGATTTGAAATGTTCTGGAAATGATCAGGTATGGATTTGACCATCTTTGGCTGGCCTGGCATATTTCTATAATTTATTATTTCTTCATCTTCAGCCCAATGATCTACCACATACTCCATATCTGCCATGAACTTTCTCAGAAAATAATCGTTTGCGTTCTGCAATGCTTCTAAATTACTTTGTTTAACCTCTTCTAATACTATAGTCCTCGCATTATTAAAGGCCAGCATACTAATTATTGCAATGGCTATAATTATTATGACAAGCATTGCTAATATAATTTTGCCTCTTATGCCTATTTTCATCAGAAAGTCTCCTCTTTCCTCAAGATGCACTTGTTTTTTTATTACATACCGAATTATCGACAAAATAAATATGTATTACAATTCATAATATATCAAATATTAGTTAAAAATGCAAATAAAAAAGCAAGGGCTTTATTCCCTCGCATTATCTGTTATTTTCTCTTTTTTATGAGATATATAACGGTTAGTACCAGCACCAAAATACCGATAAATAAAGTATATTTTTTCATCAGCTGCTCAACCATCATCCAGTTTGAACCCAAATAGTATCCCAAAGATATAAGTACTGTGTTCCATATAATTATTCCTATTGAAGAAAACAATATGAACTTAAAAACATTCATCCTGGCGATGCCGGCAGGTATTGAAATATATGTCCTGGCTAAAGGTAAAACCCTGGCAATCATGACAGAAATTTTGTCGTATTTATCAAAGGTATTCTTGGCAGCAAATATGGACTTTCTGGAACTGGGAACCTTGTCTCCTATCCTGTCCAATATAGGCTTGCCTCCAAAATATCCAATATAATAGCATACCAATGAGCCTAATATGCCTGCAATGGTGGAGGCTATCAAAACCCCTATGTAGCTCACGGCACCACTGGCAGCCAAGAATCCCACAAAGGGAAGGACTATTTCACTGGGCAAAGGAAAACATGCATACTCAAGACCTACAATGGTTATTACTCCAATATAGCCGATTTCACTGGTTATTACAATAAGATAATTAAGTATTGATTCAAATATATTAGTCATAGTTCATACTCCTAAGTCATCATATATACTATTTTACTAAACAAATGAAAAATATCCAATACTAATAACAAAAAGAGATAGAGCTAATTCTCTATCCCTCATATATAACTATACCTACCCTGTCAATGTGCTCTCTCAGTTCATTATGATCCAAATGTGTATAGTCCACTATGTCAAAAAAATATGGCAATGGACTTTCATCTTCCAATAATGAATGAAGTGAGGATATAGTATCAAAGGTTATATCATCACCATAGATTGCAATATCTACATCAGATCCTGCTTTATAATTTCCTTTAGCCCTGGATCCAAATACTACGGCTTTTTTTATCTCTCTAAACTTTGCTATTACGCCAACTATATACTCAATATCCAATTCACTTAATCCAGTACTCATGCTAACTCACCCAACTTAGAGCAAAGCTCTTGAATAATTTTATAATATTTGTCTCTAATCAAATTTTCTGCTTCCTTTGCTGTATTTTCATTATATGTATGAGCCATCAAATTTCTTTTCTCCAACGCATCTATCCATAAATGACCATCTGCAATAAGCCCTGTTTGAAAAGCTATCTGTATTGCTTTTCTGGGGCTTTTTACTTCGAAACCCTCTTGCTCCAAATAGTCCTTCATGGTCTTCCAAGCTAATTCAAAGGTGTATTCAAAGCATTGTATCAATCCTTGCACTTCAAATTTATTAAGCTCACCTTTTTCAATAAACTCCTGCAACTGCAAACTAGCTTTTCTGAAGTTTGAAAACCTCTGCTTCCACCTGACATCTAGTTCCATACAATTCACACCTTCCCAATTGACTTCGCAGGTTGATATATTTACCTTAAAGTCATATTATCACATTGATTATATTAGTTCAATCAAACAACAATATAGATGGCAAACAGTTTTATAGGTTATACTAAATATGTTAATATATTTAAGAAGAATAATATTTATCGCTTGGGAGGTAATTGGCAGTGCTTGAAAAATTAGATACTACAATAGAGAAGCTGTTTGAAGAAGGAAAGATAAAAACAAAATGGAATGAACTTGAAATCCATGGTATACGTGAAATAGTAAATCTCCTCTGGCAGGATGAAATAGAATATGGCACCATCGGTCAGGCATACGAAATAAAAAACAGAACCATATATCAAACCTTTTACTCTGGTATACCCTATAAGAATGGGGATCAATATGAAACCTTCGTCAGAGCTTATATAGACATAGACAACAACATAATATTCATGAGCAGCAAAGGGGAGCTTTTCATGTATGAGACGGATGATGAAGATGGAGCAGATTTGAAGCATTTCAGCAGGAGCGAGTAAACATTAAAGGGACGGTGAAATCCGTCCCTTGTAATGACTATTTAATAATATCAGTTGCCACTTCATCTTCAACAGCTGATTTGGTTTCCTTTGCCACAACCTTAATAAGATAATTTAGAAAATCTTCCCTCAGATCCTCTCTCCTGAGAGC
>NZ_JAWLCK010000053.1:12617-18276 GCF_041687175.1 Lutispora sp. | reverse complement strand
ATCTGGATTCTCTATATTATTTACCTTAGCTATGGCGTCTACTGTGGTATTGTATTTTTTAGCAACCTTCCAGAGGGTATCATTTTTTCCTACCACATATACAGTCACAGCGGGAAGAGTATTATAGTCTAAAACGATGCCTTCCTTCTCCTCTACTTTATCTATGAGCTTCTTGGACTTCTTCTTATAAACATCGACTGTTGTAGTGATAACTATCCTGAAGTCTATAATGGTATTGCTTATAGCAGAGAAGCTTATGCTGTCTATTCGGCATACCACTTTTGCAAACATTTCTGTTTTGACCCCATCCATATCCAGCACTGCCCTGAAGGGATACTGTTCCTTAAGAGCATTCATAGGCTCTCCGCTGAAGGAGGAGGCATATATACAATCTACATCTACTGTACCTTCTACCGCTACTTTGTCATCCATGACCTTTACTTCATTAGCAATGACTCGAGCATCCATGGAGCATACTTTTTCTATTTCCGGGCTTTTTGGCTTGATGCTAAGACTCTCTTTAATAACAGTGCTATTGATTCCTCTTCCCATAAATTCATTAAATTCATAGCTTGCCTTTTCTGTATCCAGTTCAGAAGTAGGACTATATAGATCACTGAGAATCTCTGGAGCCATGTCTTTGTAAGTCTTGCCTGTTAAGTCCATATTGGCGTTGATAGAGATCTTTTTATTTTCTCCTTCATCATTTTCATATACATCCAGATAGCAGTCCTTAAGTTGGAGGTCTGCAGTGCTTTCCATACTGGTTTCTGCTTCAGGCATTTCTATGTACTCAGTAAATGGAATTTCTCCTTCATAGCTCTCTATAGAGCCTTCATTGGTTGACTTGTAAAGCATGGTAAAGCATAGAGCACCGCTTATTTGCAGCTTCCCTTCCATCGTAAGAAGATCTTTTATTGCTGCCTTGAAATCAGTTTTTAATACTTCATCAACTGGAGGCTGTTCCGGACTTAGTTCCATTTCTTCTTTTATGGTATACTTATCCTTCATGATTCCTGCCAGTTCCTTAATCCCGAAGGTTTCTCTCAGAACCTGAATATCTGATGACCCTCTTGCATCTACAGGCAGGTCCATGTCAAATATATCTTCAACCATGCAATTTATATCCATTATTGTTCGTATTCTTATCTTTCTTGAGTTTATTATCTCTGCCTCTACATGCTGTATAACAACATCAACCCATTCCTTCATGCGAGGTTTTACTCCAGGCATTTCGATGGAGTGGCTAAAGTCTGCAGAAATATTGATGCAGTTTAAGGGCCTTCCCTCCATGTCTGCTGCATATAAAATGTTCATAAGCACCTGGCCGTCTATAATTACTTTATCCCCTGCTGTTTCTGAATTCTTTATTATTACTCTTGCAGAGGGATATAGTATCTTATATACATCCGGACTGACATCTGGCACATTTATGTCTTCTTCCACCACAGTGCTGGACATTTCTTCGCCAATTATCCTGCATAGTTTTAAAGGATTCTTTATTAATTCAACAGGCATCGCTTTCCTCCTCCTATTAATAATTTGGCTTTTCCCATTCATGGGCATAGTTATTTTCTATATCTATGTATATGAGGAGGATAAGGTTTTATGACAAAAATATGAGACACTAGTCGCTAGTCACCAGTCTCTGGTCGCTGGTCTCTAGTTTTAGGGTATGCCTCCGGGGTCATTTGGAAGAACACTGATTTACACGGAGGGTTTTATTTTAAGAACACTAAAGGACACTAAAGTTGCACTAAAATACACTAAAGGGTATTTCATATTTATAAATAGGGAGAACCAAATCCATAATAGAAATGTCATATTACCAGAGAATAGAGATCAAAGAACAATACCAAAACGACTAGTGGCTAGCGACCAGAGACTAGAGACTGATTAAGGAATACCCTAATACTGAGTTCTGAGCTCTGAGTTCTTAGTTCTATATAAAAAATAGACGCTCATAAAAGCGCCTATTTTTTATCAAATTATTCTTCGTCGAATGCTACTATTCTGCAGATGCTGGATTCGCCGCCGACAAACTTCCATGGGAAGCAGCCGATTACAAGTCTCTTGTTGAGTACCTTGTCTATGTCGCCGCCCAGGTTTTCTGCGTGTATTGCTTCGTATGGCTTGCAGAAAAGCTGGATATGCATAGCCTGGTATTCTTCAGGCCATGGATACATTTCATCAAGGCTCTTGCCATATTTTTCTTTCATGTATTTATCGCAGGCTGCAGCTTCTCTTGGCTCCCAATCTCTAATCTTTGTGTTCATTGGGTGGTCAGCAGATCCACAGTCAACTCCGATCCATTTGATTTCCATGTCTCTTACCCATTGTACGAAATCTAGGCTTGGGCCTGGATGTCTTAGCATATATCTTCTTTCATCAGCTTCTGGTTGATCCCAGCCATATTTGTGATAGCCTGTATTGATTATAAGTATATCGCCTTTTCTGACCTCCACTCTATCAGTTATATCCTTTGGAGTATAGATACCAAAGTCTTCTGCCATATCAGAAAGGTCTACAACTACTCCAGGGCCAATTAATTTCTCTAGTTCCAGGGATGCAATGTCTCTTCCTGCTGTATCAAAGTGCAAGGGACCGTCCAAATGGGTACCTACATGGTTTGAAGTAGTAATCAATTGACCATTGGCGCCATTGGGTGCAAGTCTCTTAAAGAACTTTATCTGCAGTGGTTCATAGGTTGGCCACGGTGGCGTAAGATGGCTTATTGGTTGAGTTAGATCATACATTTTTACTTTTTCCCAGTTCTTAATCATTACACTTACCTCCCGTTATTTAAAACTTATTATATATATTTTTAGTTTATCATTATGACTTTCTATTGTCACGGCTATATAGCCTCTTCCCCTTCCAGCTTTTCCTACTTATCATCATCAGGTGCTAAATATTTTTTCAATATCAATTCAGTATGCTCTCCTATTTGAGGCGCTGGCTCAGATGGTAGCTCCTCTTCCATGCCTGATAACTTTATGGGATTGCCGGCTATCTTGATCTTCCCTGCTCCCGGCTGTTCTACTTCAACCAGCATATTTCTCGCTAAAACTTGAGGGTCTGCAAATAGCTTATCGATTGTATTTATGGGGCTACAGGGTATACCATTTTTGTTGAGATATTCATCCCATTCTGCAGTTGTTCTCTCCATAGTTATCTCAGTCATGTATTCCTTTAGCTTTTCTACATTAGCTACTCTGTCTGGGTTTGTTTTGAATATATCCATCTCCAGAAGATCTTCTCTGCCTACCAGTTTGCAAAAGCTTTCCCATAGTCTGTCATTGCCACAGGCTATTATTACATAGCTATCTTTAGTTTTATAAGCTTCAAAAGGTGCTATAGATGGATGTCTTGCTCCTAATGGTTTTGGTGCTTCTCCTGTGGCTGTATATCTGGATATGGCATTTTCCAATATGGCAAGCTGGCCGTCTAACATGGCTACATCTACCATGCGCCCTTGACCGCTTATATCTCTGTCTGCAAGAGCAGCTAAGATACCTATGGCTCCAAACATGCCTGCAATAATATCTCCTATTGAGGTTCCTACTCTTACTGGTTCTCCTCCCTCCTGGCCGGTTATGCTCATTATTCCACCCATGCCTTGGACTATCATGTCATAGGCAGGTCTCCTTGAGTAAGGTCCTGTCTGACCAAATCCGGACATAGTAGCGAATATGAGCCTTGGGTTTATCTTCTTAAGTTCTTCATATCCCAAGCCCAGTTTTTCCATAGTGCCAGGTCTGAAATTTTCTGCAACTACATCAACTTCTTTTACCAATTCCTTTATGATCTTAATGGATTCTGGTTGCTTCAAGTCCAAAGCTATGCTTTTTTTACCTCTGTTCAGACTTATGAAGTATACGCTCTGGCCGTTTATGAAGGGACCGAATTCTCTTGAGTCATCACCTATTCCAGGCCGTTCAACTTTTATGATTTCTGCTCCCATATTAGCTAGTATCATTGTACAGTATGGTCCTGCCAGAACTCTTGTAAAGTCCAGGACTTTAATATGTTCAAGGGGTTTTCTCATAAATTTCACCTCCTGAATTAAACAAGACCTTCTTTTTCCAACTCTCCAACAAAAGCCTCCAATGCATCTTCAAAGCATTTCATAGGTGGATTAACCAGACCTGCACCAACCTGACCTACACCTGGGTCTTTATGTGCCATTCCCGTATTGATTATTGGAAGTATTCCTGTCTCTATAACTTTTCTTATATCAATGCCTGTAGGTGTTCCTCTGAAATTCAAGGCAGGTATGGTATACATTTTGTTTTCTTCTGTTGTAATCTCATACATGCTGGTAGTATAGTTTACTGCATCCTTTGGTGTTCCGCCAACAAACAATACTATCGCAGGAGCAGCAGCCATGGCAAATCCGCCGTAGCCACAGGTTTCTGTTATACAGCTGTCTCCAATGTCCCTGTTGGCATCCTTTTCTGAAAAGCCTGGGAAGTATAATCCTTTAATATAGTTAGCAGGAGCTGTAAACCATCTGTTTCCTAAACCTGATACCCTGATGCCAAATTCTGTGCCATTTCTTGACATTGTATAGACTATGGTGCTGTATTTTATGCCTGCAGCTGCTTCCAATGTACATTTTGCAGCAGGCATTGTAAGGTTTAATACAAAGTGGTCATTGCTGTGCATGAATTTTAATACATCGATCTTATCCTTTTGTGAAAAACTGGTCTCAACCACAAAGGGTGCAAACTCTCTTATAAATAAAGAAGTACCAGCCTTATTTCTGTTGTGACCTTCATCGCCCATCTGTATCATCTGAGCTATCATAGTCTTGAGATCATATGGTCCGTGAAGTTCTACTGCTTCTTTCATAACAGGACCTAGAACAGTTTCCATCCACTTTAATCTTTCGATAACTTCAGGTCCATATGCTCCGAATCTCAATGCCTTGCCCAAGCCTTCATTCATATTACAGTAGGAGTAGTTGCCATAGGCTTTGTTTTGGAGAACCCAAACAGGCATTGAGTAGGAAGTAACGCCTGCCATTGGACCTACAGAGCTGTGCTCATGACAGGAACCGAATTCTATTTCTCCTGAGGCTGCAAGTTTTTCCGCTTCTTCAGGATCCTTGGCCAAGCCTTCATACATCAAGGCGCCCATTATTGCTCCCCTTAGAGGCCCGCTCATGTTTTCCCATTTGCATGGTGGTCCTGCGTGGAATATGGTTTTTTTGCTCATTCCAGGGATAGCTTCACCAGCTGTAGATACGCCTACTAATGTTGGTTGGCCGTTTTGAATAATTTCCAGGGCTTTCTTATTAGCCTGTTCAATTAATTGCTCTATGTTTGCCAATTCTATTCCTCCCTTATGTTACACTTTTGGGTATTCCTTATAGTAGAACTCAGAGTTCAGAACTCAGAGCTCAGATTTAGGTATTCCTCTAGGGTCCTCATATATGATGAGAGTATTTGAGGTATTTCTTTTGGGTCAGTCGCTGGTCTCTGGTCTCTGGTCGTCAGTCTTTAGGGTATTCCTTTAAGGTGTTGTTACGCGTTGCGTTGCCTGGGGTAATGTTATTGGGTCCTGACGCGTGACGCGAGTATTTGGGGTATTCCTTTTGGGTCAGGTTATGAGTATATGGGTAGGGTCAACGGAACGGTTATGAACCGTTCCCTAC
>NZ_JAWLCK010000053.1:0-12517 GCF_041687175.1 Lutispora sp. | reverse complement strand
GGGTCCTGACGCGTGACGCGAGTATTTGGGGTATTCCTTTTGGGTCAGGTTATGAGTATATGGGTAGGGTCAACGGAACGGTTATGAACCGTTCCCTACTTTACTTGTACTCAGAATGACATACTACCTATCGGCCTATTTGCCATTGACCCATTTTCCTATTTGCCCATTGGCCTATTTGCCCATTTGCCCATTGGCCTATTTGCCTTTCAGTTTAGATAGCAGGGAGGCCATCTTTTTGTTACCTCCGGCTACAGGTCTCCAATCTACATGGATTACTGCTACATCTTGAGATTTCAAGTCGTTTGCAAAGGATCCAAGTCCCATGTTTATTACTTTAAGTTCTTCTTTAAAGAGTTCATTGACTTTCATATTACAACCCCCTTACTACCTTCATTGCAAATCTTACAGCCTGAGCATTGCTAGGCATCAGTATTGCTCCTGCATCTTTCAGCTTATTAATCTGCTGCTCATAATTTTGAGGGTCTTTTTTTGTACCGCATACATAGGCTACAACGCAAAGGTGTTGTCCTCTGTCTGCAAAATTCTTCTTAGCCAGTTTTATATGATCTGCAAGGCTCCCTGCAGGATCTTCGTTGGAACCGTAGCCAAGCACCACATCCATTAGCAGTACTGCCACTTCCCTGTCTTCAGCCTCTTTCATTATCATTTGCTGTCTCATGTAAGAGTCTATCATTGGGTGAGGCCTTCCTACGGTGAATTCATCATCGCCGAGATCCAATGCTGTATGCTTGTAACTCTTTTTATTGTCTTGAAGCCTGTATTCAGGTGTTAAGGGTATGTTGGAATAAATGCCTCCAAATTCTTTGGTGAATAGTTTTAGTGCTTCATCGCATAGGGTTCCACCTGAGAACAAGCCCCTTAGGTATTTTTGATCTGGTGAAAATTTCTTTCTCTCCTCTTCTGCCATCTTGTCAATTTCTTCTTCTGATTCGGTGAAGAGGGGTGCCTCTTCAGCCTTCTGCCCCTTCGCCAGTGCTACCGCTTTATAGGCTGCATCCTCCAGGCTTTTTGCGGGTATGAAACCATATTTGGTCACAAGCTCATCATCGCCGCCTATGAAATCCACTACGGCTTTTTTTCCACATTTCTTCAGGGTTTGTAATACCTTTTCTGCAATTTCCAGTGCCGGAGGTTTAGATACAAGAACTATCACATCGGTGTTGTCATCCTCTGCCAATGCCTGTATCCCCAGGGTCATCATCAGGCCTCCTATTTCCTTTTTCAGATCCCTTCCTCCAGTACCTATGACTTGTGAGCAGCCTCCTCCAAATCTATCAATCTGAACCATTATTTCCTGAGTACCTGTACCAGATGCTCCTACTATTCCTATGTTGCCTTTTTCTACTTTATTACAGAAACAGAGGGGTACTTGGTTTATCATGGCGGTGCCGCAGTCAGGGCCCATCATCAATAATCCCTTTGATACCGCTAATTCCTTTAGTTCTCTTTCCTGTTCAATGGTGACATTGTCACTAAATAACATTACATGTTTGTCATTCTCCAGAGCTTTCTTGGCTTCAGCAGCTGCATAAGCTCCCGGCAGAGATATAACTACCATATTTGAATCAGGCATATATTTTATGGCACTGTCCAGCGTGGGGGGATTGTAGTCTTCCCCTCCGTCTGATTTTTTCTTGTTAAGCAGCTCCTCTACCTTAGCCACTATTTCTTCAAATTTGCTTTCATCTTTCATCTTCACTGCTATGATGAGATCATTTGCCGTGGTTTTGTTGAGCTCATCGTTTAAAAGTCCTACATTTCTCAGAAGGTCTTTATTTAGATCCGTTCCCATAACCACCACAGCATTTTCTACATCGTCTCTAGCTTCTATTTCTTTTGTTATGATCATCAGTGTTACAGAATCATAGTAGGAATTTTCCTTTATAAGCCACTTAGAAATCATCGCATAACCTCCTTGCTATTAATTTCAACCCGAACAGCATTCCAGCTGATATATCTGATCCTGAGCTGCTGCCAATTCTCAGGATTTTAGAAAAAGCCATATCTATATCTTCAGAGTTTCCACATATGATGGAGAAAGCCATGTCCTCAACCCATTCCGGAAATCCGCCCATAGCTCCTTGTCGAAGCATATTGTAGCTTATTATGTTTGTCCTTGTTCTTGCTTCATTGATTATTTTTTTTGTCAAATCACAAACTATATCTTGAGTTACTAAGCAAAACTTAAAAGTTGTCAGAATGCCGAGTATAAAGTCATCACCTGATGGAGTAAGACCAGGGCCAAGACCTATAAGTTCCAATATGTTATCTGCTGCTTGCTCATATTTTCCCTGAGCAAAAGAATCTTTTATTTCTGCTATTATGGGTGCTGCATACTTTGAATAAATGCTGCTTTCACCTAGAAGCCCACCCTTATTACCCCTTTGGAACAATATGCTTTCAAAATATCCTATATTTCTATGAATTCTTGTTATGCCTTTAAGAGTTGATTCATCTATGGTTCTTCCAGTAAAGGTTATAGCGTTTTCTGTGTTAATAAGGTTTCTGAAGTCACAGATGTCCATAACTTTAAAACCCAAGGACTTAAACTCTGCAAAGCCCTCTTGAGTCAGTATGACTGTCTGAGGACCTGCAGAATAGTTTTCAGGCAGTAAGGTTATTATCCAGTCACTATGGTCTTTTAAATTTATGGCGTGTTCGAATATTGAATGGATCTTTAGCTTGGAATCAGTATCATTCAGAATATCCTCTACTTTATACCCAATCTTGAGAGCCTCAACTTTGTTATAAGGATTCGTTTCCATCACCTTTTCCAATTATATTTTGTTCTTGAATATTTAATTCTTGATTTTGCATCATAATCCTTTGTTGATTTTTTACGAAGTTCATGGGTTATATATCATAGATTTTGTATAGAGTTGCTATCGTTTTCTCTGCAGGAAAAAGCCGGGTCATTTATTATCCTCATTATCTTCAAGCTTACCTCCAGATTCAAGCGATCATTAGGATTAGACAGGTCAAGATTTGTAATCTGTTGTATTTTATGAATTCTATATAGTATTGTGTTGTAGTGTATATACATCTTTTCCGATACCTTCTTCAGATTACCCCCACATTCAAAATACATCCTGAGAGTCTCAATGAGTTCTCCATCCTTTTGCTCATCATATTTGCATAAGGATTCAATGGTTTCTTTATAAAACTTTCGTATTTCAGATTCTTGATGTTCCATGCAGAGAAGTCTGAATATACCAAGATTGTCGTAGTGCATTATATTATCATTGTTAAAAATCCTGGCAAAGGATAAAGCTTTTTTTGACTCCTCCATGCTTTTCCACAGGTTATCGATGTTTTTATAACAGCGACCGATGCCTGAAAAGGTTATTACATTATAGTTATCTTTTATTGCCTGTATCACATCCTTAACAATGTCCATGCAGAATTGCTTTTCATAGTCAACCTGAACATTGTTTTCAAAGGCTAATGCCAGTATAATGGTGCTTCCTTTACATGCGGATATAAGTTTGACTCCCTTTGGTTTTACAGCAACTTCAATGGTTTTCATAAGTCTGTTTTTGGATTTTGCCCCGTTTTCCTCTGGGCTGTCATAGAAATGCTTTTCCAAATCGTCTATGTGTAATAAAATCACTCCATATTTGTAATCTGACTCCAGGCCGAATATTTCAGCTTTTTTTATAAATGAATATCTTATTTTTTCATCAGAAGAAAGGAGACCATCCAGGAATTCATTTTTATGCCTATTTTCGATTTCAAATATGGTTATCTCATTTATAAGCTCTAAAGCCACTACAGTACAAGCATATTGAATTGCCCTTACATCCACTGCAGTGATTTTTTTATTCATTTCCCATATATGGATTTCTCCATAGAACTTTTTTCCGGCTATTATGGGAAAAATACATCTATTAATCTCTTTTTGCTCTATCTTATCCATTTTCAGTTTATAGGGCTCTTCCTTTGAAACATCTTGATATAAATCTTCGTATAAATTTTGTTCTTTTATTGCGTTTTTCATCTTTTTTTCAAGTAATTTTCTTTCTTCCTCAGAGGCTACAGGAACAGATTTTGAAAATATATTGTCTTTTATAACCAATGGGTTTTTTATAATGCAATATAATGTGCTGCCTATTTCTTTTAACCCTCCGCCGGACAATACAACTTCCGTTAATCTCTGATGTATCTCGTCCATTCTCATCAATAAGTCGGATTGTTTGTTGTGTACCTGAAGGAGTATATCATTCATAACATCAGAGAAGGATAGATCATAGGGAAGTTCAATAATTGGAAAGTCAAGTCTATTGGCTTCATCCACCATGATTTGAGGTACCTTTTCCAAATATCTTTTAGTTTTTATGGCCAAGCCTGACAGTCCTTTGCTGTTTAATAGCGGAATCAGATTTTTGAGGGCTTTTTCGTCATCTTTTATTGAATAGGCTGTGGTGATGAGTATCTCTCCGGCTCTTACCCAGTCCAATATATCCGGCACTTCCATTATGTTGGCACCAGTTACAATTCTGGAAATTCCCCTTTTTCCCCCAATTATGGTTGCATCCTTCATTATGTCATGTTTCATCAGTTCTTCTATGGTTATTCCACTTTCATTAATCAATGTTTCGCCCTCCTATCAGACATATTCAAATTTTTCCTCCTTGCTTGCTCTGGCAGATTGTATGTATGTTAATATGCCACAAAAATTCAGTATATTCTTTTGATTAGTATGTATATTCTATATAATTAGTAAAATTCCTTCAAAGAAAAAGCTTCGCAACAGCAAAACTGTCGTGAAGCTTAAAATTTAGCCATTCTAAAATTCTTAACCTGGATAATAATCTGAAGAAATAAATGAGGACGGCATAAACCGTCCCATTGTTGATTTTATGTTTAATGAAGTAGGATCTTTATCTTAAGTATTAAAGATCTTCGGGCAATATCTTGTTTAGTATTATTCCCATTATTGCTCCAAGAGCCATTCCAGCTAATTGGAATATTTTGAAATCAAACACAGCACCGCCGATACCGAGGACCAGAATAACTGCCCCGATTATTAGGTTTCTGTTAAGTGAGAAGTCAACCTTGTTTTCAACAACTGTTCTTATACCGATTGCGGCTATCATACCAAATAGAACTATGGATATACCTCCGATAACTGGGCCAGGTATAGTTGATATAATCGCACCTAGTTTGGGTATCATTGATAATACTATTGCAAAGCAAGCTGCTATTCTCATAACCCACGGATCGAAAACTTTTGTCAATGCCAGTACGCCTGTGTTTTCAGAATATGTTGTATTTGCAGGACCACCAAACATAGCTGCCAAGGATGTGGCAACACCGTCTCCCAAAAGGGTTCTATGGAGTCCAGGATCAATAGCAAAATCATCGCCTACAGTAGCACTAACAGCCAGTACATCACCTATGTGTTCAACCATGCTGGCTATGGCAACGGGGGCTACTATAGATATTGCCGCTCCGCTGAATTTCGGGAATATGAATTCCGGGAAACCAAACCATGCAGCTTCAGTTACAGGCGTGAAATCAACCAACCCCATTACCATCGCTGCAATATATCCAACTATTAAGCCACTCAATACGGGGAGTACTTTTAAGAATCCTTTGGCAAATATACTTACCGCAATTACTGCAGCCAAGCATATACCCGCCAACAACCAGTTGTCTTTTGCCATATCTACTGCTGTAGGTGCAAGATTTAGCCCTATAACCATTATTATGGGACCAGTAACAATAGGTGGGAAAAAGCTGTATATAACTTTAGGTCCTACAAAATAAACTATTGCTGACATTATCAAATACATAAGGCCTGCTACTACCAAACCACCTGTTGCATATGCTATGCCTCCATATTCTTGAGCTACTAGTATTATTGGAGCTATATAAGCAAAGGAAGAACCTAAGAATACAGGCATCTTCATCTTTGTTACAAGGTGGAAAAACCAGGTTCCTATGCCCGCCGTAAATAGAGCAACAGAAATATTAAGACCTGTCAATATGGGCACCAATACTGTAGCACCAAACATTGTAAAAGTATGTTGTAAACCTAATATAATAAGTTTATATAAAGGTAAGTCTCCGCTTCTTATTGCTGTATCATTTTTGGTGTTTGGGTTTGTTGCCATTTAATTACCCCCTTTTTATTATTATTTTGATTAATAGTATTGCGATAATCCTACTTCATTATCCTATTAATCAACACCACATTTCACTTGTCCTTCTCCGTCTTCACCTTTGTTGTTCTTTATCAGTTTGCAGCTTACACTTTTATTATTTTTGATTGCATACAGCACCTTCTCAGCAGTCAACGGCAGCGAGTTAATCCTTATACCCAGAGCGTTGTATATTGCATTTGCAATGGCTGGTGCTGTAGGTACCATAGCCGGCTCTCCGACACCTCGTGCTCCGTAAGGTCCGGTCACTTCCGGTACTTCAACGATTCTTACTATCATTTCCGGCACATCTCTAACAGCAGGAATCTTATAATCTACAAAATTGGGATTCAAAACTTTGCCCTTTTCCATTATCTGCTGTTCCAACAGAGCTGAGCCTATTCCCTGCACTATCCCTCCTTCTATCTGAGCTTTGCAAAGCTGAGGATTTATTGCCTTGCCTACATCGTAGGCAGCTGCTACTTTTATAACTTCTATCTGTCCAGTTTCCAAATCTATTTCGATGTCTACTGCCTGAGCTCCAAAGGTCCAGAATGCCACAGGTTTTTCTCCTTGACCTGTCTCCTTGTCCGTATTTCTCACATTAGGAGGTATAAAGGAGCCTCTTCCAATTATAGGTCCATGGACTCCTGAGCCGTCAGGCATTTCCAGGCCAAGGGCCAGTGAGGCAATAGAAATCTTTCTGTCAGGGTAAACTATAGACACCACATGTTCATCCTTAAGCTCCAGATATTCCGCCGGAAGTCCCAGGCCTATGGATGCAAGCTTCAGCATTTGCTCCTTAGCATCTTCCGCAGCCTTTTTAACTGCATTTCCGGCACAATAGGTTATACGGCTGGCAACAGTCTGCCATTCATAGGGTGTCACATCTGTGTCTCCTGTTATTACACTTATTTTTTCTACAGGTATTGTAAGGACTTCTGCTGCTATCTGGGCTAATACCGTATTTGAGCCCTGACCAATATCCATGGCTGTAACCAGCAGATTAGCAGTACCATCTTCATTTATCTTAACAACGGCTGATGAGGCAACATTATTTGGCTGGGATGGAGCCTTGTACATGCAGGCTATGCCCTTGCCTCTGACTTTATTAGGTCCTGATGGTTTTTCTTCCTTACCCCATTCTATATCCTTTTCTACGGCTTCAATACACTTAGTTATTCCCACATTATAAAGCTGCTGACCAGTAACTGTATGGCCTCCCTCTTTGATGGCATTTATCTTTCTGAATTCCACAGGATCAATGCCCATTTGTGCAGCAACCATATCAAGGTTCTGTTCTATTGCAAAATGGATTTCCGACATTCCGAAGCCTCTATAGGGGCCTCCCACAGGCTGATTGGTGTATAAGCAGTAAGAATCTGCTTTTACATTGGGTATGTCATAGGGTCCTGTAGAAGCATATCCGCCTGCTCTGGCAATGTTTACGCCGTATTCTGTATAGGCGCCGCCTTCCCAATAGAATGTATTTTCCTCTGCTACTATGCGGCCATCCTTTTTAACTCCTGTTTTTATCTTGGCAAGACAGCCTTGTCTTACGAAGCTGCCTATCATATCTTCTTCTCTTGTATATGTGAGTTTAACAGGTCTGCCCATACATTTTTGAGATAGAGGTATGGTGATGCCTTCAAGGGTTGTACCTGCCTTTCCTCCGAAGCCTCCTCCCACAGCCGGTGAAATTACCCTTACTTTATGAAGTGGAAGATTAAATGCAACGGACAAGGCTTTTCTCACTGCATAGGGTGATTGGCATGCAGACCATACGGTGACTTTACCTGAAGGTTCTGTCAAAGCTATTACAGAGTGGTTTTCGATAGGTGCATGTTGAATATGGGGTACATAGAATTCATTCTCCATTATATAGTCGGCTTCAGCGAAGCCTTTTTCAATATCGCCTTTCCTTATCTTATAGTGGTTGCTGATGTTGGTGCCCGGTTTTGGAAAGAATATGGGGCCATATTTATAATTGCCTAAATCCTCATGAATAAGGGGAGCATCATGCTTGATGGCATCCATGGCGCTGAATACTCCTGGAAGCTCCTCGTATTCCACCTCTATAAGTTCTACCGCTTCTTCTGCAATTTCAGGTGTAACGGCAGCCACTGCTGCTACTGCCTCCCCTATAAATCTGACTTTATCTGTAGCCAGGAAGGTCTTATCTTCGAGATAGAGCCCCACCCTGTTGGGCACATCGGCTCCTGTAATAACGGCCTTAACACCTTCCAGTGCCTCTGCCTTGGATGTATCAACCTTTATAATTCTCGCATGGGCATAGGGGCTTTGCTTTATTTTGGCATATAACATCCCAGGCATTTTTATATCATCAACATATTTTGCATAGCCTGTTACTTTATCCAGTCCATCTACTCTTTTAATATTTTCACCAACATATTTATACATCTTCTCCCCTCCCATCAATTAATTTGACCTGCTGCTTCTTTGATTGCATCAAGTATTACCTTGTAGCCGGTGCATCGGCAAAGATTGCCTCCTATGGCTTCTTTTATTTCATCTTCGCTGGGGTTAGGATTTCTCATTAATAGAGCCTTGGCGGACATGAGCATTCCAGGCGTACAGTATCCGCATTGGAGAGCTGCATTATCAATAAAGCTCTGCTGCAATGGATCCAGAATTCCATTCTTAGCCAATCCTTCCACAGTTAGTATATCTTTTCCATCTGCTTCAACAGCAAGCATCATGCAAGAGTTCACAGCTTTCCCGTCAACAATTACAGTGCAGGAGCCACATTCACCTGCGCCACAGCCTTCCTTGGCTCCTGTAAGGTTCAAATCCTCTCTTAGCATTCTCAGTAGCGTCTTGTTGGGTTCTACTTCCATATGAACCTTTTCCCCATTTACGGTAAAGGATATATTGTGTTTCATATTATCCCCTCCTGTCCCAGTTCATATTGTTCCAAGGCAGCCAAAACAGCTCTTTTCAAGCTTATTTTTATCATGTCAACCCTGTATTCCTTGCTGGCTCTCACGTCGCTTATTGGCGATATTTCTGAAACTGCCGCATCCATAACAGGTATCAAGGCCTCTTCATCTATCTTTTCCATATTGTTGAGCAGCTCTTCGGCCTTATATCCTCTCAAAATTTTTGGAGCCACTGCGGCATATGCTATCTTCCATTTTCCTTCATTGCAAAAAGCAGCAACTCCTACTGTTGCAAGGTCCACATCTTTTCTTCTGGCATGTTTGTAATAGGCTCCGCCATTTTTGCCTTTTATGTCAGGAATCTGCAATCCCATGACGATTTCCCCTGGATTTAAGGCTATTTTTCTTACTCCTAGTATAAATTCATCAATGGGAACCAACCTTATACCGTCCTTACTGAAAATTTTTACATTGGCGGAAAGGACATACAGCGGTGCTATGGTATCCCCTGAAGGTGAAGCATTGCAGACATTTCCAGTCAAGGTAGCCCTGTTCCTCAATTGATAGGAACCTACCTCATGGGCTGCCTCTGCCAGTATTCTATATCTTTCCAAGACAATTTTGCTGCAGATAACTTCATTCATAGTAACTGCAGCACCTATATACAGCCCTTCTTCTTTTGTATATTTTAGCTCCTTGAGCTCTGGAATAGCTTTTATATCCACTACTACACCAGGTGTTATCATTTTGTCTCTCATTCTGACCAGAAGGTCTGTACCTCCGTTTAATATCCTGGCTTCCTCTCCATATTTAAGGAGTATATCAGCTACTTCATCTAAGGTTGATGGTTTAACATATTGGAACTTCTTCAAAAATACCCACCTCCATTATTCAAAATAAATGAATAATATCAATAGTCATCATTACTTATATGTCAGATTATTATTAAAATTCTATAATATTAGAATTTTTCCTTTGTGTACTCTATATAAAAAGCCGCCGGATTTTAAGTTTTTTTATTAGCTATAATATATAATTAATCTATGCTAACATATTTTGTTACATGTCTTTTTGCAAATATTAAGAATAAAAAAATAGGCTTTCCTACAGCTCATTAATCAGAGCTATAAGGTCAGCCTATTTCATTCAATATGTTTTGTGGCAGACTACATAGTTACTACTGTACCAGCTTTTCCTTCCAAGGCGTCAACAGCCTTGTAAAGAGAAGTAATTATAGCCTTCTTGCCCGGTTTTGATTTTGCAAAGTTAATCGCTGCTCTAACCTTTGGAAGCATGCTGCCCGGCGCGAAGTGTCCTTCTTCGATATACTTTTCAGCTTCTGCAACCGTCATTGATGATAAATTTTGTTGATTTGGTTTATTGAAGTTTATTGATACCTTTTCAACTTCTGTAAGAATCATCAATACATCAGCATCCACATCTTCAGCTAATCTCTCTGCTGCTAAGTCCTTGTCTATTACGGCTGCGATTCCTTCCAAGGATCCGTCTTCCTTTTCTATAACAGGTATTCCTCCGCCGCCTACAGTGATGACTATAGTTGAATCCCAAAGCCTCTTTACAGAGTCTAATTCCACAATCTTTACGGGAGTAGGTGAAGCAACTACTCTTCTCCAGCCTCTGCCTGCATCTTCTTTCATTACATAGCCTTTTTCAGCAGCTATTTTTTTAGCTTCTTCTTCGCTGTAGAAAGGTCCAATGGGTTTTGTAGGATTCTTGAAACCAGGATCATCTTTATCTACAACTACCTGAGTAACCAAAGTAACTACAGGAGTATTTTTGCCTTTCTTTGCAAGCTCATGCTTCAATGCTTGCTGTATATGATATCCTATATAGCCTTGGCTCATGGCTCCGCATACATCGAAAGGCATTGCAGGTGTCACAGAGGATGCGGTCTCAGAAGCAAGCAGTATTCTTCCTACCTGAGGTCCGTTTCCGTGTGCAATTGCAATCTCATATCCTTTTTCACTTATCTCAGCTATATATCCTGCAGTCTTTTTTACAACTTCCAGTTGAGCTTCGGCAGTTGCAGGAGTACCAGCTTCCTGGAGGGCATTTCCTCCCAATGCTATTACAACTTTTGTTGCGCTCATTTTTTTCTCTCCTCATCAAATTTATCAGTAATTCTATCCTTAGAATATGCATAAAACATATTCTATATAAGAGGTTTTTTTCCTTTGTATTATATTAACAAAAAACCTTTTATTATATAGTTATATTTTGTTATTAATCAATTTTATTAATACTTTTTTCCAATGTTTTTCGCTTATAATGTGGCAACAATTACAGCTTTTATTGTATGCATTCTGTTTTCTGCTTCATCAAAAACTACAGAATGTCTGCTGCGAAATACTTCATCGGTAACTTCTCTTATGTCGTAGCCCTTATCTTTCATTTCTTTCGCCATCTTTGTTTCAAAGTCGTGGAAAGCAGGCAAACAATGCATGAAAATAACATCAGGGTTATTTGTTCTGTTCAGCATATCCATTGTAACCTGGTATGATGAGAGGAGTTTAACTCTTTCAGGTATTTTGTCTTCTTCTCCCATGGAAGCCCATACGTCTGTGTATATTACATCTGCATCCTTTACTGCTACATCAATATCATCAGATACTTCAATTACAGCTCCAGTTTCTTGAGCAACTGTTCTAACTTGCTGCATTATTCCTTCGTCTGGCCATAGTTCCTTTGGTCCTAAGGCTACAAAGTGCATTCCCATCTTAGCGCAGCCATACATCCATGCATAGGACATATTGTTTCTTGTATCTCCAACAAATACAACTTTCACCTTGTTCAGTGGTTTTGCCACATGTTCTTCTATGGTCAGCATATCAGCAAGAATCTGAGTTGGATGGTCTATATCAGTAAGTCCATTCCAGACAGGAACTCCTGAATATTTTGCCAAGTCTTCTACCACAGACTGTTCATATCCTCTGTATTCTATACCATCATAAAATCTACCCAGTACCTTTGCTGTATCTTCTAAAGATTCTTTTTTCCCCATCTGTGAACTGTTCTGATCTAAATATGTAACATGGGCTCCTTCTTCTAATGCTGCTACTTCAAAAGCACATCTGGTTCTTGTTGATGTTTTTTCAAACAGGAGAACTATGTTCTTACCCTTAAGAAGATAGTTGTATATCCCTGCTCTCTTTTTCGCCTTCAGATCATGAGCCAAATCCAACAAGTACCTTATTTCTGAAGGAGTAAAATCCATTAATGTTAAAAAGCTTCTTCCTTTTAAATTAACTGCCATTTTTGTGTTCCTCCTTAAATATACTTTATGGTATTTCTTTAGGGTCTTGACTCGTGCTGCGTTGCCTTGGGTATTTCTTTAGTGTCCTGACACGTGATACGTGAATTTTGGGTATTCCTCTTAGATCAGTCTCTAGTCTCTGGTCGCTGGTCTCTAGTCATGGACTTGGGTATTCC
>NZ_JAWLCK010000052.1:0-18375 GCF_041687175.1 Lutispora sp. | reverse complement strand
GCGATTGACAAAACAGGCATTTTTATATAATATTTTAATGTAAGTCAACAATGCACCTATAGCTCAGCAGGATAGAGCGACGGTTTCCTAAACCGCAGGTCGGGGGTTCGACTCCCTCTAGGTGCACCATTTATGAGATTAGACACTGCAAGAGATTGCGGTGTTTTTTATTTTTGAAATTTTGTTAACATAATTAGTGCCTGGGGATTATTTGGGGATTATTGAGCTAAAAAGGTGAAAAAATTTACCTCGAATTATGAAAATTATCATAGATTGAAGCCGGGATATAGCGCAGTTGGCTACTCAACTGAATGGCATACGTATACGATGTCAACGTAGTATTAGAGCCAGATGGGGATATATACAACGCATAAGAATGTTTGAAGAAACAAGAATATGATTTACTTATTTTTTCTTAACCATTTAGTATTTGATTTATTGAAAGCAGTAAGCTTAGATAATTCAGACCTACACTTATCTATCATTTCAAATGAAATAATCTCACACTCACATTCATTTAGTAGTTCTGGATTTATGTCTACACAAAAGCTAGAAGAGCTAATATAGCTACTATGTCCAATTTCTATGCTTGAAGTTAATGAGGCATAATCTAAATTAAAGAAAATTACTGGGTTGTTAAATTTTGTATATCTGATAATTTTATTTTTGTTATCAACTTGAATCAATAAAATATAATACTTGTTCTTGTGTGAGTCTGCAACCTTTAACTCGTTGGCTGATATAAAAAAATGTTTACTGCAGGTGGTTTTAATCTCAAAGTAATAGGAATTATTTAAATGGTCGAATACTTTAAAGTCATAACCTAAATAGCATCGTCTGCTTACATCTTGAATAGCTTTATAAGAAGAAAGCAATATTTGCTCTGCCAGTTTTTCACCAAATCTTCCTAAATTAGAACGGACATCCAACCAATCTGGAGTCTGTTTATTCTCATCGTCAGTGCCATCAGGTGCATTAATGTTTTCATTATCATCTTCTTTACTATTTTGCTTATCTTCATTAGTAAAATTTACTGGCGTACTTTTTAATATGGAATATATGATTTGCGTATGTTCATAATCATTGTCAAGATTTTGATTATCATCTATTCTTATCAATAACTTTTTTAGTGGATTCCACTGACTCTTGTTTTCACCATATCGGTAGCACAATTTTTCAAAAACATGCCTCTCTACTTTATCTGAATCAAATAATAGTTCACTTCGCAATCGTTTAAAGTAATCAAGTTTACCGGACTTCTCAATGAAATTTATAGGCTTTTTTATCTCTTTACCCAGATAGTCTGTAAGGATTTCATGGACAATACGACCTAGTCTATTATAACTTATTACTTCTGACAAATTCCTTCTTGTTCCTTTTTTAAAAATATGACCATTGTCTTTTAGAGGTAATTTATTTGTCTTTGAATTAGGGTTAAAAGTCTTCTCCATTTCTATCGAATCATTAACTTGATGAAGAATATCGATGAGTTGTGTAGGAACAATTATTGTTCTACTTTTTTCACCTACGATTGATATACTATTATAAGATAGTTGTTCAATTTTCAAAAACCTTATTTCTTTACACTCTTCTCCAATAATTCCCTCATAAATTAAGAATATTACCGCTTTTCCTCTTATATCGTGTTTTGGATTATCTAGTATTTTATATATATCTTCTTTTTTTAGGTATTGTATTTTTGAAAAAAGTAAAAAGTTTTTTTCTTCTTCTGTAAATTTACTAACATCAAAAGTTAAAGGGGTATTATATTCTTTTGAATACCATTGTTGATATTTTTTTATTGTAGAAATATGGACACTTAATGCATTAGGGGTATCGGGTTTTAAGTGGTTTTTGAAAAGTGAAGTAAAATCATTTTTATTAAATAATGAAATATCCTTATGAGCATGATTCTTTTCATAAGGCCAATATTTTTGCAAACTATAACTCGCTGTCTTTCTTGTCGATGGGGTCTTATATTCTTCGATTAGGAACTTTTTCTTAATTTCGGAGTTATAAAATGTTAAATAGGTGAACTCATCTTGTTGCATAGAGATTCCCCCCTAGTTTATGATAGTGGATAAGTGACTATAATTATTTACCATATATTTGTATTATATATATATTAATATTTAGAAACAAGGTAGTACATAAAAACTTGTTAAAGGGCTAGATGTTTGTTACTTTGAGGTCAATAATTGTAGAATTATAAAAATCACGATTAACTATAGTTGTAATGCTAAGTATTGGACATGGTGTTCATAAGAGTCTATCATAAATTACTGAAAAACAAGCAAATTTGCAACTTTATTACAACCCATAAAAATCTGAATAAACTATTGAGAATACTTAGAGTATATGGGATATAACCATATGGTTAGAACCAGATGAGCTACAGCCATATGTTTTTCCTTTGATGCTCCCCAGGGTGCAGATTATACGGGTGGCCCAATGGCATCCTATGATGTTTCCGGGCAGCATCATTAGCTCAGGTGCCTTACTGAATGAGCCTTAATGGGCAGGCGCACACACTCAAGAGACGTGTGTAGAAGCAAATTTCATGTATGGATTCCAACAAGTGCACCGATAATGTACCAATTTCACATCCTCCAGGATAGCTGATATGCACATAGAAATAAGAACAAAAAATAACAGGCTGCTATGCCTGTTTGGATTGTTCAGAGCTATCTTTTTTCTTGAACAAATTTTCGAGTTTATTTGCTGCTTCTATATCGGGTTTTTTAAGGGCATGGCTATATATATCTGTTGTGGTTGAAGTTCTTGCATGCCCTAACCTAGAACTAACGGTTGTTACATCTACACCTTGACCAATTAGTAGAGTAGCATTTGTATGCCTAAGCCCGTGGAAGTTTACTTCCGGAAGGAGGTACTTTGACTTATCCTCTTTTGATATCTTCTCATCTTCCATAATTTTTTTGTTATGTTGCTGAATAAACTTGTGAAACCATTTTGAGGGTGTATCTGGGAACATTGGTTCCCCGTTCCATGCAGTAAATAGTCGGCCACTATCAACCCATAGATCATCTCCTAGTTTTGCTTTCTGCCCGTTATGCCAAAGTTTATATTGCTTTAACAAACTGATAACTGTACCCGGAAGAGAGATAATTCTTTTGCTGCTTTCATTTTTAGGAACTTTTGTGAATGTTCCTTCACCGGGTAGATATTGCCCGGCTTGTCGTATCTGAAGTAAGCCTTTTTCAAGAGAAATATCATCCCACTCTATGCCGGCCAGCTCGCCTAAACGCATACCACCATATACAGCAAGATTAATCATAGTTCTATATTTTAATGGCTCCGCTTCCATCAATTGAAGGATATAATCTGTTTGTACCTCGTCAAAATGTTTAGCTTCTGCTCTTTCGGGAGAGGGAGGCTTCACCCTGGTTGCCGGATTAATCAGTATAAGCTGCCACTGTACTGCAGCGGTCAGTATAGAGGAAATAAGCCTATGATGATGTAAAACCGTTCTTTCTGACAGGCCTCTGGGTTCACCATTTAGAGAAAATATACTATCGAGTTTTACCTCAAGGGTTTTGGTGACAGCTTGAGCGGTTTTGTGAGAAACTGACATACCGGACAGCATACCGCTAAATGTTCTATCGCTTATACCGGATAACTGGGCTATATCGATGTGTGAAAGGCCTCTATCACTTAACAGGTTTTGCAACTCAGGTTTGGCTATATATTTTGCATCTATCCGGATGCCGTTTTCCCGGAGGTTGTTATAAAATGAGGTAAGGTGCGTCGGCTGCAGTTTTGATAGCTTAATATGCCCCAGTGCAGGTATTATTCGAGTATCTAATAGCTCTTTGTATCGGTATAGGGTTTTAGGGGCCAAATTTGGCTCTGCATAATCCTTAAGCCACTTTTCAATAAACTGCTTGAATGTGAGTTTGTCCGCATCTAGGTATGTGCCTCGCTCAACCTCTTCCTGAAATAAAACAGATTGCCTATCAAGTTCCTTTTCTTTCTGCTTCTCCGTGAGCTTGGGATCCAGATTAATAGTCTTATGCTTTTTGATTTGTTTGCCATCTGAATTATAACCGGCTGAGACTGTTATACGGTAAGAACATTCACTTCGTTTTTCAATGCTTGCCATGATTATACCTCCAGTTTTTTGAGTTTTTCTAGAAAAACTTCTAGTTTCATGTTCTCGATAATTGCCCTATCTCTTAGCTCCCTGGCTTTTTCGGACCATTTATAGAATTCATTTTGAGTAATCTTCTTTATCCTAACACGGCTGTTCATTTTTTTATATTCTCTTTGAAATTCTCTTGTAATGGGATTGCTTTTGCTTTTCTCAAGGTACTTTTTGGTTGCGCCAATTTCACGACATGTCTTAGATGAACCAGGGGCTAACCGATTGCAGTACTCTGTATCGATTCTACCCTCAGGAATAAATAGTTTTCCGCAGTTTTTACATGAGTTAACAACTATATTGTTTTTTAGCATTTCCATTAATTGAGTAATACAAATACTATCCAGTGTATCACATGTAATAATCTCATTTAGTTCAAAGTGAGTATTTGAAATTGCTTCAATTAAATCTTCCTTACTCATTTTATTTTCGTTGATATTAAATTCATCCATAGGAAATATTTCATATTTTTTGTTTGCTCTGTATCTTGATACACTTTCTCTTTCCTTACTATACTTTATTCTATGGTCTGGATAGCCCATATCAAACTCTTTCTTCTTTTTGACTCGTTTTTCTTCGTAGTTTACAAAATAGTAATATCTTTGGTACGGGTTTAATTTCTGATGGATTTCTGATGTAGTGTTAAGAAAACAAAACTCAATAATTGTTTTGAACTCAGCTTGTAGTTTTTGTATTCCACTTATTGAATGTGACAAGTTACTTACGAGAGATCTAATTTCTATGTTTATCCTTTTTGATTCACTATGTGTACTGAAGAAATATTCTGAACCATAGAATGAATGTATTCTATAATCTCTAAAGTAAATGTGCTTTTTCTTAAATTCAGATATTAGGTGTTCTACCTCATATACTATAACGTGTGGAATTTCTTCTTTATCGATATCAATATTTGCTTTGTTATATAGTTTATCTAATATTTCATTAACCTGTGAAAAATCAAGCTCAATAAAATCTATCATTGATGTACCTATTGAATTTGAATAGATGATATTATTTTCTTCATCTCTAAAATACTCTGTTTTGTTTGAAAAGATGATATTCATAGAGTAAACCTCCATTTGGAAAATAGTTAAAATAAATAAATGGAATTATATATAATACATGTAAATATTATCTCACACACCTTGACAACAAGTCAAGGTATTATTTATACTATAGTAAAAGAAAATGGAAAATATATAAAATAATTATCTATTGTCAAAAGGAGATTATACTATGAATGAACTTAAGCAAAGAATTAAGAGTGCTTGCTTTGAAAAAGACTTGCCTATTTCAAACATGCTAATGAGTGCTGGAATACAGTCAGGAGATTTTTACATGGCGATAAATGGAAAAAAACCTTTCTATCGTGGCTGGCGAAAAAGAATTTCTGAAGTACTTGATAAAAGAGAAGAAGATCTCTTTCCGGAATTTACGGAGAAGGAGTATGAATAGCATGGCACGTATGAGGACAATTAAACAAACAGTTTTGCACATAAAACTAACTGACCCAGATACAGCTGTTACCGAATGGTGGTTACGTTCTATGTTAAAGACTGATAAATTAAAGCACCATATGGCAGGGAACAAATATTTAATTGATATTGATTATTTGGAAGAGTACTTGAAAAATCCACCAGAAGAAGAAAAGCAAGAGGTTGAATATGGTATATTGCGTAAGGTGAATGGCTAAGGGGTGAGAATATGGCAAGCCCACAACTTGAAAATGGGTATGTCCGGATTGCGAATGACTTAATAGAGGCATTGGCGAGAGCAAAATTAAATGGCACTCAACGAAGAATTTTAGACGTAATAATTCGAAACACATACGGATACAACAAAAAAACCGCTTCCTTATCAGATTCTTTTATAAGCAAGGCAACTGGAATACATCAAAAGCAGGTAAATAGAGAAGTAAATAATCTTATTGATATCTTTATAGTCCATCTTGAATATAAGGGAGATTACAATAACCCCAGGAAGATTGGACTAAATAAGAATTTTGAAAAGTGGAGAGGTAACGAAAACATTACATGTAACGAAAAAGTTACTACCAACGAATTAGTAGACAAGAGTAGTAACGGAAACGTAGAAAAAGTACCAACTAATCCGTTACCCAAAAAAGACATATTAAAGACAGATATAAAGACAAATGAGTATGAAGATTTTTTTGAATTAATCTGGAATCTATACCCTAAAAAGAAAGGCAAAGGTCAAGTAAGTGACACTCAAAAGAAAAAGCTCTATAAAATCGGTATTGAGGAAATAACAAAGGCTATAGAGCGATGCAAGAAAGAAAAGACGGAAACAGACCTTAAGTACTGGCAGAACGGAAGTACATTCTTTAATAGTGGATATGTGGACTATTTAGACTCTAATTACGAAGAGCAAACCAAAGTAGAGGGAGACAGCCAACCTACCGATTGGAGGTGGAAAAGATAATGTACAAGCAATTACCTTACTCAGAGGAAGCTGAACAAGTCGTTTTAGCTGCTATGATGCTAGACACAGGCTCAATTCTAGAGATATTAAGTGATCTAAAATCAGAAGATTTCTATAAATTAGAGCATCAAGTTATATTTGAAGCAATAAGAAAATTAAATGAGGTAGGCTCTCCGGTTTCTCCAATAACTGTTCATGACAGTATAAAAAAAGGCGGTGAGGATAACATTGGTTTCTCTTATCTGTCCAGATTAGTAACCAATGCTTTCATACCGCAAAATCTTGAATCTTCAATTTTTAGTATAAAACAAAATAGCTCTCAGCGTCAATTGATAAAACTTGTCGGCAGGCTGAAAGAAGAAACGCTAAATACTCAGGATATCAATAAAGTGATTGAAGAGGCTATTGTGAATATACAAGGGCTGGGAGTTTCCAGAAATATAGAGAATTACTATCTACCTGATTTACTGGACAGTACCCTACAGGAAATAGAGTACAACTGCAGCAAGGATGGATTGGCTGGAATATCATCGGGGTTTGAAGACTTGGATCGTTTGACTGGTGGATGGCAGCCTGGACGATATTATGTGCTTGGAGCTAGGCCGAAAATGGGTAAGACAAGCTTATTCTGCCAGATAGCTTCTACATCAGCTGCACAGGTGCCGACGGTTATATTTTCACTGGAAATGACACGTCGGGAACTTACTAAATTGCTTCTCTACCAACAAGCGCGGATAGATGGGGAGCTAGAGCAGACAGGGAAACTAAAAGATATTCATTTTGATAGAATGGGTAAGGCTGTATCTGTCTTACATAATCGTATGCTTTGGATTGATGACCGGAGCCGGAGTATTCCACAAATTATGAAATCTCTGAGGGGCATTCAGAAGGACTGTGAGAAGCGTAGAAAAAGAAGTATAGGGCTAATTGTGATTGACTATCTTCAACTGTTACAAGGTGATAAGAAACTTAGCAGAAATTATCAGCTTGAAGAAATCAGCCGCTCACTAAAGGAACTGGCAAAAGACTTTAACTGCTGTGTGTTGGCTTTGGCTCAGGTCAATCGATCAGTAGAAGAGAGGAAGGATAAACATCCTCTTCCATCAGACTTAAAGGACTCAGGATCATTCGAACAGGATGCTGATGGGCTTATGCTGCTATACCGGGATGCCTACTATCAAGGGCCGAACGAAAAGAATTCAGTAGAGTATCAATTTGGAGATGAAAAGGTAATAGCTGATATTACAGACTTGAATATGTTTCTTAACCGCCATGGGAAGCCAGGCAATATAATGCTTGATTTTCTTACTTCTTATCGTCGTTTTGTTGGACATGGGGATAATGCTAACCCATTTGAGTAAAGGAGGTATTAAAATGTGCGATATTGATATGATGCCATATGAATCAATAAAAAGATATATCAATTTCAGAGAACGGCAGGTTATTAAGTGTGAGGCTATATTAACGGATGAAGAGTTTAAAGCTCTTGAAAATAGGCTTGGGAAATTAAGAAAAGATGATTATATATCATCGGTAAAACTTGCGGTTTTAACATCTCAGATCAGGTCAATGAAGCAATGGAACAGGGAAAACAAAAAAAACAATAAGTGTGGTTATATGGCTCTTTAGCCATACACATATAAATTTATGAAAATCAGGAGGACTAAAGAATGAAAACAGAAATTACAAAGTACAACTATGAGAAGGTAATAGACCTGCTTAATGATATAGCAGCAGGAAGCAATTATGCAACTAAGAATGCAAACTTTTATGGTGTTACAAGCATAACAGCTGAGTTGGGACACAATTTCAATTCTGATCCAGAGTTGGAGGCTGGCTATGACGGTGGCGGTGAAGATTATATCTGCATCAAGTTTAACTTTGAAGGCGGCGGAGAGGCTTGTATAAGCTTTCGGCCGGATGAAGAGCATTGTGAGGTAACAAAGGAAATGGATGATCTTTGGATATTCCACATTGAGCCAATACCGGACTATGTTGCTAGAGAAAAGGATATGCTTGATTACAAACTTAAAGAGTATGAGGAGTACATGAAAAGCTAAATTCTCCGCTAGAGGGAAAGAAAGGCGGTGATAGATATTGCTAACCGACAAGCAAAGAAAATTCATAAACGAATATCTAAAAGACTTAAATGCTACACAGGCAGCTATAAGAGCCGGTTATTCAGAAAAGACAGCATACAGTATAGGTGTAGAAAACCTGAGAAAACCTGAAATTCAAGAAGAAATCAAGAAGCGGCAGCAAGAGCTTTCAGATCAGGCTGAGGTCACTCAAAGCATGTTGATCCAAGAGTTATTAAAAATTGTGAAGTTTGATATAGGCGACTATGTAAATTACAAGACTGTAAAAGCCATAAATGGATATGACGGAAATGGACAACCTATAACTGGCTATCAACAGGTTATAGACCTTAAGGATAGTGAAATAGTTGATACCTCGCTTATACAGGAAATAAAGAACTCTAGAGGGACTATCAGTATCAAAGCCTATGACAAAATAAAAGCCATAGAGATGCTAGGAAAACACCTTGGACTATTTGAAGGCCCCGAGATTCAGAAGTTGATAGACCAGCTGCAGAAAGATATGGAAGAACTAAAACAAAGTATAGGAGATGATAAGAAGTGAGTAAAAAAGCTGAGTTATTAAAACTACAGAAGGAACTTTTGCATATCAAAGAAAGGGTTTTGCCTAATGATGAAGCAGATATGATAGAGAAAATTCAGAGCATGCCTTCTGATGAACTCATTGAATTTTTGGCAAGGTCTGATGTTGAGGAATATGGTGTTACCCATGAATATGCAATTCGAAGAATAAAAGACTGTAGTCTTCCTGCACCTATTCCTGATATTAAGAATTCAGCAGCTTGTATAGAGTTTTGGAGAAAAAGAGGTATTTTGTTGTATGGAATAGACAAGGTACCAGAACAAAAATAAGGATTAAACAAAAGATGAAGGAGAGTGTAATAAAATGATAAAGAAAAATGTGAGTATTAAGGAAGTAAAACCGGGTATAAAAAACGGAGAGTCACATGATTGCGAAGATTATTGGGTAATCAGTCAGTTCGAGGAGGGTACTCCGGATAATATTTATGAATATCAGCGCATTTGTGAAAAGTGTGGTCGTGTAGAGAAGGTTGTCGAGAAACTTGAATCCCGCACTTTTAAGGATGTATACAAGCAGTTCCATGAAATATAGAATTGAGGTGATTGTATGCCAACATGGACAAGTATAAATGCAGATACATTTAAAGACTTTCAAATAGCTTTTAACAGATACATGGAGTATTTTGTTAGTCACTTAAGTAGTAAAAATGTTAAGCGACTAGATACCAATGAAACAGAGATAAAAAGCAAAGACGGAACTACATATATAAACGGCCCTTTACTTGAAATGCGAGATGCCGCTCTTACAATGAGACTAAGGCAAGGATATGATAAGACTACAGGTAAGTTTGTATATCAATTATTCGATGAATCAGGGGATATTACAATAGACCTCGACTCAAACGGTGAAGCTACATTTAAAGGGAATATTGAGACACTTAAAAATGCCTTTGTTGGAAATGATTTGTATTTAGGCTCAACCGGATCTGTTACAAAGGCATTGAGATTTAGATCTAGTACAAAAGATATAGTTTTTCGTGGTTATGTAGACAACGGAGTAGCAAATATTGGTATAGGACTTCTTGATAAAACAGATGCAAGTAATGCTGCTATGGATTCAATGAACGGTAACATGTTCATATATGGCAGTATGGTATTGATGTCAGGAGGGACTTCAAACAATGGCAACTTGATTGTAGATGGCAAATTCGGATGCAACGGGGCAAATGCACAGGAGAGCTACTCAGTCAACGGTGAAGCTGCGGAGGATTTAGCGGAAGTAACAGAGTTAGTGAATCAATTACGACAAGCTTTGATAAACAATGGCGTTTGTGCATAAGAAAGGAAGCGTTAATTGCTTCCTTTATAAGTTCTATCAGGCGGGATATTCAAATAACAACGTATGAATTTATCATTAGTGTCTTGTAGGAATAAGTACTCTTCTGCGAAATATCCCTTAATTGTGGCGCCGACTACAAATTCTAAAGAAGTGCTTGGCGAGCATCCATATGTTTTATTATTAGAATCTTTTACCCAGACTTCCGTTGAGTTTACTTCTAGTACATAGAAATCACTGGTTACAATAGTTTCTTCGGCAGATTGTGGTGTAGGAGTGGTTGTGGTGATCGGTTTTGGATTTTTATTTACATCTATCCTTTTATCTGTATCATTAAATACAACTGTAGCATCAAAATATTTTGCAATATCCCCCAAGGCTAAGTATGTCCGGCCATTTATGTTATATGCTTCAACTTCTGCTTTCTCTCCGTTGATAAAGATAGGGAATTGATTTATGAATGCTGTCAATGAGTCCTCTGCAAAGCCAGATATGAATATAGCTGACAACAGAATAGCACATGTAATAAAGCCAACAATAAACTGTTTGACATTTTTCATCCGTAAAACCTCCGAAATACATATTTGTTCTTCTTTCTCATAGTATATACCTGTTTTACAAAAAAATACAATATGGAAAGATGGAATTATGGCTACAGGACTTATTATCGTGATTACTGTTTCTTACAACTCATATATGAGTGTGGTAGTTGATTTGAACAAAATTGCAAGAATAGGCGATATTGAGGATATTGTAGCACATGTAATTAAATTACGGAATTTGTTTACAGTACAAACATTAAAAGTACAATATTGAATTTATGGAATAATATAGGAGGAGTATTGGGTAATATAGAGAATACTTCCTTAGTGAGGTTTAAAAAGTAGAATAATAACGGACCAGGAAAGGTGAAATTATGGAGGGTTATGTGTATGTCTTAAGTAATGAATGTATGCCAGGGGTTTATAAAATTGGATGCACTACAAAGACTGTAAAAGGGAGGATTAATGAGTTATCAAGCTCAACTAGTATACCATTACCATTTGTAGAAGAATTGAGTTTTTTTGTTTTTGACGTTGATAAAGCTGAAAAAAAGATGCACGAAGAACTTAAGGAGTATCGGATTAACCAGAATAAAGAATTTTTCAGAGTTGACATAGATGTAATAGGAAAAGCAAGTAAATGTCTATTTGATGACTATAGAGATATTTTAAGTAAACTAAGTGAAGATGTAAGATTTACTGGGGCAATGTACTATAGCGAAAGATATAAATCTTTACTAGATTGCAACCTGAAGGCGTTAAAAGAACGAGGGTACAGATTTGATTCTTTCTGTGACATATTTATGAAAGGAGATTCTTATTATCAAGCGACTTGCTATTCGAAGATATGTACACAAGAGGAATATCAAGCGTGGGTAAAAGCGCAATGTGAAGAGGATATACCCGGTAATGCAGGAGCTGAGCAGAATAATAATGAAGAAAAACCAGAAGAATAATAAAATTGTGGTTAAAAAAGGGGGAGGTAACACTATGCCTAAGAAGAAAAGAATATTTTTATCGCTTGTTTTGTTAGTTATAGCTGCACTATCCGTTGCATATTTCTTTTATATTAATGAATTACCAAAACAGCTGATGCTGGATGCACAAAAAATGAATGAATATAAGAATTTAATATTACGAAGCTTTAATGATATTTTGCAGTCAAGATTTATTGCAGCGACGATTATATATATTTCAATAATTACTATTCTTCTAATTGTAACAGTTATGATGGTAAGAAATTGGAAGCAAGTATAGAGATGACATCACTAATTATTTGATAAATAAAGAAAAAACACAAGTTTTAGTGCGCCGGGCATTATAACTCGCTTAACTGTCCTGATTATAGCGGGTATCTTATATTAATTAAAATACTGGAAACAAAATTGACATGATTGAACGTACAACGTGTAATGATACTAAACCTAGAAAATTAAAGTATGAGAGCGAGACTTAGACCATTAACAGAAAATGATTGATCATAGTTAAAAATAAGTGGGAATGACTCCCACTTATTTCATATGTTCAGAATGTCTTTTATTTCATACCTTCTTTCGTTAACAACTATAGCGGTAAGATTTCTAATTAGCTCGCTTGATTCTAATAGTTCATAGTACTGGTTTTTTAATTCTGATAATGCTACTTGATCTTGTATTCCCGGATTATTATTTTTAAGAGTGCAGTTCACCTTATTTTTGTTTTGCATACCAAACCCTCCTAATACATTAATTATTGTAATATGTACTAACTACATTGTACTCTATGTATTGGATAATGTCAATATAATATTGTAATATTTACAAATCATGAGTGATTATGTACAATAATATTGGTAATTAATATTATTAAGGAGGAGTAAGAATGATTAGATTTAAGCTAGATAGGATAATGTTTGAAAAAGGAAGGATGAAAGTACCTGAGCTTGTAGAGAAGAGCAATATAAATAAAAATACACTGTATTCCATATACAATAATAATACTGTACGAGTTGATTTATCTGTTTTAGACCGTTTGTGCAAAGCTTTAGAGTGTCAACCGGGAGAACTATTTGAATATATTTTAGATTAGTCATTGCATTAATAGAGCAGCTGAGGGAGATAGAATGGAAGACAATAATATTATGAAATATTGGGATAAGGATTATGAGGCCAAAGTAAAAGCGGATGGATATGAGTTTTTACTTCTTTGTACTCGTCAATATCTAGCGAGATATGCTCCGGGTTTAGTAGGGGAAAAGGTGTTGCCGAAGTCTAAATATCGGCATTGGCAACACTAATAAAGATAAGCAAAGATATTTATATCCAAATGTCTATTTTTCAGAGGTATAATATATTACCTATATAGATAAAGTTGCTTAAAACTAATCGTAGCAAGCGTTTTAAGCGACTTTTTTGTTGAAGTTCCCTAGTAATATAAATGCTTATCACAGAAATCCCATAAGGGACTATGTAGAAATTATGGTATATTATAGAAGGATATATTGTAAAAAAGTAGAATTATAAGTTAGAAATGTTCGAGGGGGTTGTTTATATGACCTACTATGACATACTAGAGGTTAGTTCAAGAGCATCAAAGGAAGTTATCGAAAAGGCTTATAGGGTTTTAGCCAAAAAGTATCATCCGGATGTAAATCCACTAGAGCAGAGAGCACAATGCGAAGAATATATGAAAGCCATTAATATAGCATATGAAACATTAATAGATGATGAGAAAAGAAGGCAATATGACGAAGAACTCAATACTTACAACACTCCGGAAGATATACATGGCTCAGGTGAAGAACAAATAGATCCAGAATTTGCGGAAATACTTAAGCCTAGGCCTTGGCCAAGATATTTTGCCAGGAGCATAGATATGTTTATAGGGGGATTAATTGTGGCATTTGCATGGAGCTATTTAGATGTAGCTTCGTACAATGCAATAACTGAGAAAATTAGTGGGTATGTTCTAGGGGCGGTTTTATATTGTATTTGGATATTTGTTGAATCGTTTATTACATCAATAACTGCAACTACACCGGGCAAGTGGATTTTTAATTTATATATTCTAGATAAGTACGGGAATAAACTTGATTATAAAACATCTCTAAAAAGAAATTTCCTTGTATTTTTTAGGGGTTTAGGGCTAGGGATTCCACTAATATCTTTATTCACCTTAACAAATGCATATAATAGAGTAAACACAAGTGTTTTTGCTAGTTGGGATATTGATTGCGGTACCGTATCGGTATCTAAGAAAGGAAGTGCTCCTAAAACAGTTTTATCTGCACTTATGATAATTGCTTTAGTTGCTGGAATAGCTTATTTAGAGATATATCAGGACAAAGTAGAAAAACAGCAGCAGGCGTTTGCCCAACAAATGAATGAAATGTATGAAAGTATAGAAAATGAAGAAAAGGCACTTACTTATATGCAAAGTGAACTAGATTCAGAATACCAAGAAATTATGGAACTTGAAGAACAATTGGTAATATGGCAGGAAAGTGATTCAGGCAAGTATGATGATAACTATCCGGCTTATGAGCAGATGATAGACGATTACAATAGTAAACTTGAAGAATTTGAAAGCAGAAGAGAAAAGCATAATAAATCAATTAATGAGTATAACAAGCAACTTGAAAATGATAATGTTCAATGATCTTTAAAACAAAGAGTTTTAATCACTTTGATACAAATTATTCTTCAATAGGCTATTAAGCGTTTAAATGCCGTACAATCAATTTGGTAGTATTAGAGTATTACTGTAAGTGTTTTCGTTGCAAGAAGACAGCAAAGCGTGAGAATAGGCATAGGATATGTATATATGATATTAAATTAGCACATACACTTGACATAAATTGTATTGATTGGTACTATAAATTTATAGAGATTATTTTTAACAGGGGAGTAGACACCGAAACCCGATGCTAAAATTCCTCGCAACGAGGTAGTGTTTAAGTAATTTAAGGGGTATATGTTTTTTAACATATTTGTTGATACGACACTTATAAAGTGTTAAGGTTGGATTACGAGATTCATTAATGAATCTATTGTGAGTGAAAAAATGTTTAATGGCTTATTATGTCGTTAGACATTTTGTTATTTAACAAGTGAAAAAATGCAAAATAAGAATCTAGTTTAGAAGGGCTATGTATGCCTGCCTACACTAGATTTTTTATTTGAAAAATTAAGGAGGTCGGTGTGATGAGCGCTAGAAAAATCATCAATTTCATAAGCTACTTAATTTTGTTAGTGCTTATAGGAGTGCTACAAGACAGCAGGTCTATAACTGCAGCGTGTCAGCATTATCAATGCGCCGGAATAGAAGCTGCCGGTATGACACAGCCGCTGGCTTATGCCACCGATTTGGATGCGGCAGGTACTACTCAACAGGCAATAGCCAAATCAATACTATATGGAGACAGAGGGTTCGCCCAGGCAAAGAAGCCCACAGAAATGAATATATGTAAGTAATTCGATACTGAGAAATATTAAGGAAATGAAGTATCGTTCCCTCTGCTCCTGGTGCGAAGCGAAAGGAGAATATTATGAAAGAAAAGACAGAGAGAATTTTTAAGAACCTCTTAGCTCAAATCGAGCGTATATCCAAGCATGCACGACAGGGTAGTTTCAAGACCAGGGAACGATACAAAGGAGCGGTAATCAGGTTTATTATGTTTCTAGCAGAGGTATTCAAGCTGCAGAAGTTTGCCAACGTACAGGACAAGCATATAAGCGCATATATTAAGCACATGCAGGATAAAGGATTAAGTGCAAGTACTATCAAAACTGACTTAGCAGCTATACGGTACTTCCATGATCAATGTCCGGAAGCAAAGTATGTTATAAGCGATAACGGCGCATTTGAATTGGAGAAGCGTTTATTTGGTGGAGTAGATAGAACATGGTCCCAAATTGAGTTTACCGGCATGGTTAATATCGCTTGGGAACTAGGGCAGACCCGTATAGTTTATGTGTTATGCTTAGGAAGATATCAGGGACTAAGAATACATGAAGCTCTACGATTGGACAGAGCAGCGGCAGAAAGCGCTCTAAAGGCCGGTATTCTACATGTGAAAGGCAAGAACGGAAAAGAGCGGGATGTACTACTTAGATCACAGATTCGCAGAGTGTTCCATATACTGTTGGAAGAAGTATCTCGAGGAGAGAAACTATTTATACTGCCCAGTGAGAAAACTCATTTGGTGATAAAGCAGATCCAGAACTTTATAGTAAGGCATCGTCATAAGGTTGCCGCTTCAGGTAGAGTAACTAATATGACATTCCATGGCCTCAGGCACACCTTTGCTGCTGAAGAGTATAGCAAGAGGATTGCAGCAGGTATGAGCGAGTATAAAGCTCGAAAGGAAGTAGCAAAGATTCTAGGTCATGATCGTGATGATGTAACAGATATATATACCACATCCGTTGTGAAACGGACACAGTGTGTCCGTGGTGGGGTAGCCAAATTGTATATATCACCTACAGAGGAAGGGGGTAGCAATGAAAATGACAGGTAGAAAGATGTCCAGTGTTATAAGCAGAACTACATTAACCGCAAAAGAAGCAGCGGAATATCTCGGAATATCATACTGGTTTGTCACCCAACTAGTGAAACGTAAAAAACTCCCATGTATTCGGATGGGCAATAGACTTCTGTTCCGTACAGAGACTTTGCAACAATATCTTGATAAGCTCGAAGCTGAATCTGTAGAAATTGAGGAGCCAAGTAATGAATATGGCAGTCTAAGAAAGGTAAGAGATTATGATTAGCTATAGTGTGATAAGTGGGGAAGCCATCGGGTTACCGATTTCATTCATATTATATAATTTTTATAAATTATATAAACATATTGACTATTTATATAAAATAAGCATATAATTAATTATGAGATAGACCTCGCAGCGCCTCTTAATAATGCGTACCATTGCGGGGTTGATTTTTTTTGGGGGATAATTATGATGCCAATGATAAAGCCTGCAACTACTTATGAACAACAAATTGAATTACTAGAAAAAAGAGGTTTAATAATCACAGATAAGAGTAAGGCTAAAGAGATGCTGACACGTCTAAACTACTATACATTTTCTGGCTACTTGCATGATTTTAAAGTTGGTGAATGTAAATATGTTGATAACCTGTCATTTGAAAGAGTTTATAACATAATAGAGTTTGATAGAAGACTAAGAAACTTACTAATGTATGCAATTGAAACAATTGAACATACTTTAAAAACTAAGATTTCTTATAACTTTGCTCATAGCTTTGGCCCATTGGGGTATTTAAATAGTGATGTATTTAAAGATAAAAAGGAACACGATATTTTTATAGAGAAGTTTAAAAATAGTATGAATAAAAATAAAAAATTACCATTTGTAAAACATCATATAGATAAATATGGAGGTAAATTGCCTATATGGGTTGCTACTGAAATATTTACAATGGGAATGGTTTATTATTTTTATAATAATATTCCAACGAAAAACCAAAAGGCAATAGCGGCTGAATTTAATACTGGACCCAGGCAGCTTCTCAGTTGGATAGAGAACATTACTTATCTCAGAAATATGATAGCACACTATATGAGATTATATAACTTTAAGTTACAAAAAACCCCTATAAAATGTAAATATAATCATAAATATAAAGAAACTTCATATAGGGTGTTTGATATTATATATATAATGAACTTTCTTATATTCGATAGCAAGGAATGGAATAATTATATAGTCTCAAATATTAAATCTTTGATATTAGAATATGAAGAAGATGTTAATATAAAATGTATAGGTTTTCCTGAAGATTGGGAAAAAATATTAAAGAAAGTTTAAGTACTCTTGACAGGAGGCTTTCTCACACCTGGAAGTCAGTGACCTGTTATAAAAAGGAATTAGCCAACATAATGGAAAAAGCGACGCATTTAAATGCCCTACAATAGTTTGGGTAATAATAGAGTATTACCGAGGGTGTTTTCGTGGCAGGAAGGTGGCAAAGCGTGCGAATGAGCATGGGATAGGAATGCATATGATATATACCATAGTATTGGGGATTACTGAAAATAAGAAATATTGATATTACTTAATTGACGTCAGCATCATTGGGGATTGTATGGGGATTATTTGGGGATTAAAGTTGCAAAAAATGGCCTAAAACGACCTAAGAGCACCTAAGGTATAATATGGTAATACAAGCAATATCAATGCGTACCTAACAATACTTAAGTTTACCATAAGCTATGTTTCGGTTTCCTAAACCGCAGGTCGGGGGTTCGACTCCCTCTAGGTGCACCATATATGA
>NZ_JAWLCK010000051.1:10684-19357 GCF_041687175.1 Lutispora sp. | reverse complement strand
CCCATAGCTGATACAGCAATATCTCCGCCATATTGAGCCAAGCCTTGGTTCATGAAAATCACTAAAACGCTGGCTGCCAATTGCATTGCAAAAGGAGCTAATCCAATAGCAACTATTGATTTTAAAATATCAAATCTGATTCTCAGATTTGGCTTCCTTATCTTCAACAAGCTATTGCCGAAGAAAAAATAATACAATACCCATGATGCAGAAATAATCAATGACAAAATTGTTGCAAGGGCTGCTCCTTCTATACCCCATCCAAATGCAAATATGAATATTGGATCCAGTATAGTATTGATAACTGCACCTATAAGCATGGTCAGCATTGCCGTTTTTGGGTTTCCTTCACCTCTAATGAAGTTATTCATACCCATTCCAATCATCTGGAATATAACTCCAAAAAGTATGATCCTGAAGTAACCTTTAGCATAAGGCATTACATCTTGGCTGGCTCCAAAAAGTTTTAGTAAAGGTTCCATGAATACTAGCCCCAGTATTGTCAAAACTGCACCAATAGCTATCATGGTGACAAAAGCATTGCCTAATATTAGTTCTGCATCTTCTTTTCTCTTCTGTCCAAGCCTTATAGATATGAGGGAATTGGCTCCTATACCAATCAGCATGGAGAAAGCCATTCCTATAACTATCAGTGGAAAGCCAATTCTTACTCCAGCTATTCCCAATGGTCCTACACCCTGACCTATGAATACCATATCAACAAAATTATATAGTGCATTCACCAACATACCCACTATGGCAGGTATGGAAAACTTCAGTAACAGCTTTGGTATTTCCTTTTCTCCTAATAATTTTTCTCTCTCTACTACTTGCATGTTATTACCCCTGTCTCTTTAATATTTTTTAGAACTTCTTTAACAAACTCAATGCTTTCTATCATTTTTAAAATATCTTGCGAGTCCGCCTTTTCAAAAATCCTTTCAAATTCCTTTTGAAAACTGGACATCAGCTTTGAAATATACTCTTCCCCCTGGGAAGTTAGGAAAATCCATTGCTTCCTTCTATCTTCAGAATCTCCCTCTCTTTTAACAAAACCATACTCCACTAAGGAATCAATAAGAGTTGTCAGGCTTCCTTTTTGCATGTCTATTGCTTTTCCCAGGGAAGACGGTATTATTCTACCCTTTTTTTTAATAATAAAAAGAGCCTTTTGCTGACTTTTGTTTAAATTAGGCTCTATACCATAATCCTTATGATATATGCATCCTATAGTCTGATGATATAGAGGCATGAATTCAAACAAAGAATTAAAAAGCTCCTTCAACATAGTTTTTTCCATAATTGCCTCCATAAAAAATTACTACATTGTGTAGAAAAGTATACTTTTCTACACAATAAAAATAGTTAGAATTCTTACTATTAGAATTCTAACTATTTTTATACTTTTTGTCAATACTATTCTTTATACTATTTTTCAAGAACCTTTACCAGCAATTCTATAGAACTCTCTACATCCTTTACCGATACCATCTCTGATGGAGAGTGAACATAGCGGCATGGTACCGATATAACTCCAGATGGCACTCCGGATTTTGTCAGATGGATTGCACCTGAGTCTGTACCTCCAGCATCCAATATCTCAAGCTGGTAGGGAATATTGTTTTCCTTAGCTGTTTCTATCATCAATTTTTTAACAGTCGGATGTGCTAATACACTTCTGTCTTTAATCTTTATAGCAGTACCTTTGCCCATTTTTACATCCATAGTTTTAGCTTTTGGAGTATCTCCTGTCATGGTAACATCTATTGCTATTCCCATATCAGGGTCTACACCGTAGGCAGCAGTTTTAGCTCCTCTTAATCCTACTTCCTCCTGTACTGTAAATACGAAGTGGACTTCATTTGGGCAGTCTTTCAAAGCCTTTAATGCTTCAATTGCAACATAGCAGCCAATTCTGTCATCGAGAGCCTTGGACATGATATAGTCCCCATCCTGGATAAAAGGTGCATAGAAGCAAGCCACATCTCCTACATTTACCCTCTTCACAGCTTCTTCTTTTGAATTTGCGCCAATATCTATGAACATTTTACTAAGAGCCAGGTCTTTCATCTCATCCAGCTTTTCCATGCCAACAACACCCATGGTGCCATCAGCAAACATTACCCTTTGATATAGTGCAGTAAATGGTGATACTCCACCTATATTTGTGAAGCGAAGAAAACCGTTTTCGTCAATATTGGTAACCATAATTCCTATTTCGTCCATGTGGCTGGCTACCATTATCTTTTTACCATTGCCCTTCTTTATTGCAATAAGATTACCCAGCGCATCCACTTTTATCTCATCTGCATAGTCTTTTATTTCTTCTCTGATTACTTCTCTTATGGTTTCTTCGTTACCAGATGGGCCAAAGGTTTCTAATAATTTTTTCAATAAATCTTTATTAATCACGGATGTATTCCCCCTCTTTTATATCTTCCAGGAATAGTTTTATTACTTTCTTAAGTCCCTCAAAATCGTCTTTGCTCATTACGCAAGAAGGTGAGTGAATATATCTGCAAGGCACAGAAATTGCTGCACAGGGTATTCCTTCTCTTGTGGTATGTATTGCACCTGCGTCGTTTCCTCCTGATGAAGGCAATCTGTATTGAATATCCACTCCATTTTTCACAGCCAAGTCAAATATCCTTTTAGCCAAGTTCTTCGGGAATAAGGTTCTGGAATCCATAAGGGATATGGCAGGACCGTCTCCCATCTTTGTTATATAGGACTGCTCAGGTACATTTGACACATCTGAGCATAAAGTTCCTTCAAGAACCAATGCAATATCAGGATTGATGTTATATGCAGCGACGGTTGCGCCTCTCAATCCAATTTCCTCCTGGACTGTAAAAGCAGCCACTATAGTAACATCATAGTTATGCTTTAAGGTCTCTATCAATGCTGCACATCCGGCTCTGTCGTCCAAAGCTTTTGCTTTTATTAGATTGTTTCCGAACTCCACATATTCACTGTCAAAGGCTACATAATCTCCCAACTTCACCAGCTTCTCCGTATCTTCTTTTGACTTGGCACCGATGTCTATATACAGCTGTTTTGTTTTTAGAGGAGTTTCTCTTTCATCCTTCTCCTGCAAATGTATTGCTTTGGCACCTATTACTCCTTGTATCTTATTCTTGCCCACCAATACAGGTTTGGATACCAATATTCTTTCATCCAATCCTCCTGCCTGAGCAAACTTGATAAATCCTCCATCGTCTATGGATTTCACCATGAGACCTACTTCATCCATGTGAGCAGCAATCATAACCTTTGGATATCCGGGCTTCCCATTTTTAGTTGCTATTACATTGCCTAGTCTATCAATCTTTATATCGTCAACATATGGTTTTATTTCTTCTATAATTATTTCTCTTACTTCGCCTTCGCCGCCGGGCATGCCGCAAGCATCAGTTAATCTTTTTAATAGCATAGCATTCCCTCCAAATCCTCGCCATTTAAGCTGACTATGAAATATGCCAAGAGCTTTCCGGCGTTTTTAATATCATTAATTTGGACAGTTTCTACGGAAGTATGCATATACCTTAGAGGTATGGATATTAAACCTGTGGAAACACCGCCTCTGGTAATTTGCATCCCCCAGGCATCTGTGCCAGTAGCTCCAGGATATATATCCTGCTGATAGGGTATGTTATATTCCTTGGCTACCTTCACCAGTCTTTCATAAACTTTGGGGTGGATGTTAGCACCAAAACCGATGCAAGGTCCTTTACCCAAATCAGAAGTTTCATCCTTTGGCAGCTCTGGAGTTGACCCAAAACCTACATCTATAGCAATTCCTATATGGGGAGATATCTCAAATGTAGCAGGAATTGCTCCTCTGTATCCAACTTCCTCCTGAACTGTAGCAACAGCGTAGACATCACAATCATGATGCATATTTTTTAATTCTTTCAGGCATTCATACATGACTGCTACTCCAGCTCTGTCATCCAAAGCCTTGCCGGCTACCATATCATTCTGTAAGTTCATCAATTTGCGCCTTATTGTAATTGGGTCTCCTATTGAAATGTACTTTTCAACATCTTCCTTTGAAAGTCCTACATCTATCAGCATGTCTTCCATCTTTACAGCTTTCTTTCTTTCACTGGCTTCAAGAATATGGGGTGGCTTGCTGCCTATAACTCCAAACAAGTCCTTTTTACCATGTATGATTACTTCCTGAGTCAGCAAGGTTCTTTGATCTACTCCCCCTACATTTGTAAATTGAATAAATCCCTTGTCGTCAATCTTCTTCACCATCAGGCCAATTTCATCCATATGAGCCGCCAGCATAATCCTCTTCGGACTCTGAGCCTTTCCTTTTTTTATTGCTGATAAGCTGCCCATCTTATCAATTTTTATTTCATCTGAATAGGGTAGAAAGTATTTTTCCACGACTTTTGCTGCTTCATGTTCGAATCCTGTAACGCCATGGGCTTCTACCAGTTCTTTAAGCAAATCCCTTAGCAAAACATCTCCCTCTTTCTTTATGTAATATCGTAATAAAACCCCACATATTTAATGTTAATATAATTTGATGACAATAGCAAAAGCAAATTGCAAAAAATTTTAAAATTATTCTATTATATAATCCTTGAAAAATTTCCTCACACTCTCAACAAAGTTATCCCCTGCTCCCCAATCAAAATTAAATATCAGTCCCTGAGAGCTTCCAGAGGCTATAGCAGTCACAGATGTTATATCATGAAAATTATCTATTATCACCGTCAAAGCTGCTCTATTTTCTGACCTGAAGTAGTATTTCTCGAAGACCATGATGGCAATATATTTTCCTTCTCCCGGACTCTTCAGTTCATCATATACCAATTCTGCGCTGTCAAAATCTTGAAGCATATTATATGCTTCTCTAGGAGTCAAGTTAATATTGAAATCCAATTGAGCCATTTATTTTCCCTCCATCTTATTAGTTATCTGTCTACATATATAAATTTATTCTACAGCTTTACTCCTATTCCTTTTTATTTGCCTATTTACTGTTCACACACCTATTATGCTGCTGCATATTATGATTATATATTAGTTTTTTGAAGGAGTGAATTTATATTTATGGCAACTGCTTCAGCTGTTATCCGAGGAGGCCCTTTAGCACCTTCATTAACAGGTATAGTATTCTTTACAGATGTTCAGGGGGGAGTCCAGGTATGTATATCTGTAAGAGGACTGCCCAATTTTAAGCCTGCTACGGGAAATCAGGCCCCTATCGGTCCCCACGGTTTTCATATACACCAGTTCGGCAATTGTGAGGTTGGAGATCCTAATGATCCCTTCAAAGCAGCGGGTGAGCATTGGAATCCTGATAATCAGCCACATGGAAACCACGCGGGAGATTTTCCAGTTCTATTCTCAAATGGAGGAAGAGCTTTGATGTGCTTTTTCACCAATAGATTCAGGGTAAGAGATATCATAGGAAAAGCTGTAATTATACATCAGAACCCGGATGATTATCGGAGCCAGCCAGCAGGAAATGCAGGAAAAAGATTGGCATGTGGGGTTATACAACCTGTTAGGTGAAAATTGAGCAGGAGGAAAATTAAATAAGTTCTCCTCCTGCTCAAACCAACATATATGATCTTTTATTTTACACTACTTATATTCCACAAAGCCTATTTAAAAATCTAATGATTCTTCAGTTATAGGAATTAACAGCCTCTTCACATTTTGCTATTCTTTCTTGTAATATACTATCAGCCTTTTCGTAATCTTCTATGCTGACAGCTAAATTTACTTTCATTGTTTCCTTACCTGCCAACCGCTTGCTTATTTTCCCATTCTTTATAAATATATGCAGCTTTTTATACCCTTTATTTCCTTTATAGAAATGTTCTCCCCATTCATAACAACTGATCTTATTCCAATTATACAATGATGATCTGCCCAAAAATATTACCCTATCACAAATACCCTTTTTACCAAAATAATCATAGGCATAGGTACAAGTTATAATTATCCAAAAAATAAACAACATTAGATAAAAAAGACCTGAATCGGTGAACCGTTCAACAGTTATTGACTCATGCAACATTCCTTTTTCTACAAAACCTTCTCTTATTTCCTCTAAAAGCCTATAATTGAATATTTGATACCATTTATCCAAATACTGAGGATAAAGCACAGATACTAATCTATTTAATCGCTTATAAAAAATCCACAAGTATAATAAAGCAACAATTGAAGCACCTATTAAACTAAAAATTAATAATGCTCTGCTTTCACATTTTACATATACAAGCATTTCTCCTGCCCTTGACCTTTTGTTGATCGTTGTTAAAATATCAATTGATGTCATAATCAAAAAAACTATAAATACTAAAAGAAAATATCTCACAAAACTCCCCCTTTTATCTGGCAAAAGCCAGTAGATTGCCATCCAAATCCATGCAATAACAAATGTAGCCTCCCCAAGGGGTTGATTTTCCTTCAATTATTCCTATACCCCCTGCTTTGATAGCCCTATTGTAATATTCATCCGGTTCATCTACAGGCAGGTATATCTGACATTTTGGAGTTTCGCCGGCTTCCCAATGGTTTATTGTCTTTATATTCATCATATTTTTTACTCCCTCACTAGGCATAATGCCTAACAGCATATTGTCATCCAGTTTGAATTCTGTAACTCCCGGTACATCCATGAATGGTTCCATGCCCAGAACTTCCTTATAAAAATCTCTGGATTTCTCCTGGTTTTTTACAAAGATTACGATCATCATTGATTGGTTATTGCTTACAGGCATGACATCACTTCCCCCACAGCAAAATTTCATATTCTATAGATTATTCCATCACAGAAGACCATTTCAATCCTGTTCTCTGCCACATATAGCTGAAACTCCATATCTTTTTTGGCATAAACTATATAGGGCAGTATAACATTTCCATGAAAATTGCCTGATATTACTTTTAGTATAGTCTCATGACTGTGGTTTCTCCCACCTAAATCAGCCAGATCTGCTCCCAGTACTACGCCTTCTCCAAACCCCATTATATCTGTGCTAAAAACCGGGTATCCTGCCACCTTTGCAAAAATAGGCTTAATACTGTAAATTCTTTCATCTTTTCTCTGATCAATAAGATATGGCGACTCATTTTTTGGTATTAGTTTATCATCTATCAGCTCTCCAATATAATCTACATTATCACTAATAAAAAGCATGCCATTATATACTTCCGCCTTTTTCATATCATAAAGAATGTATCCTTTTATGCGGTCTTCATGTAATCCATCTAGTTCTAAATATTCTTTTAGCTTTTTACCGGAATAATTCCTGAAAAATAGATACTTCAAAAAATCTGCATATGGCAGCTGCTGAAATCTCTGATTTTCCTCGGACATGCGAAGATTCTCAATCTCTTCTCTTAATCTGTCCTCATCTACTTTCCCGAAAATACCCTTTACTTTCAATACTCCAGCCATATGCTTTTTCATTTTATCTTCATTAAAACTTATATCATCAGCAGTCAGATCAGTGATGGCTACCATATATACATTATACTCATCCAAATATCTGTCACATATAATTCCTAAATGGTTTCCCTGATTATCATAAATATCTAGTGGCATAATATGACACCTCCTAAACTTTCATTACTTCTTCTGCTGCCTTCTCCACTACTTTAGACCTCTGGACAATTATCACTCCTGCCAGCACCATTATTGTTGAAATAATCATCTTTAATGTCACAGGCTCCCTAAGGATCAGCCAGCCGAGAATCATGGCTACTATTGGGTTTATGTAGGCATAGGTTCCCGCTTTAGAAATAGGCCATACACTTATGAGATAAATATAGGATGTATAGCCTATCAGAGATCCAAATATTATAAGGTATATCAAAGCCCATACTCCCGAAGCTTCGGGATGCAGCCTTGACATCTCTCCCGTCACTATACCCATAAAGGTCTGAGCTAATCCACCGGCCAACATCTGTATACCGATATGGATTATGATAGAACCTCCAACAGTTGTTCTCTTTGAGTGTATTGAACCACAAGCCCAGGCAAGAGCAGCGAGAATCACAATCATAATTCCTACAGTATCTGTATCGAAACCTTCTCCGCTTAAAGACAATATTCCTACTCCGGCAAAGCCAATGATCATTCCAACCCAGCCAAATAAGCTTATCCTGCTTCCTCCATGAATGAATTGCTCAATTATGGCCATAAATATTGGTACTGTAGCTACAAGAAGTGCTGCTGTACTTGAATTTATCCTCATTTCCGCAATTAAAATGAGGCTGTTGCTTAATCCCAGCATAAGCAGACCTGCTATGGAAATTTGCATATAATCCTTTTTATCCTTTGGAAACTCCAGTTTCTTTATGTAACCATATAACAGAATTAAGGAGCCTGCTGTAAGAAATCTAAAACCCCCGAAAAGAAATGGAGGAAAGCTATGCACTCCTATTCTGATTGCAATATATGTAGAACCCCAAAGAATGCACACCAATATATATGCCAACAATCCTTTATTCTTGCTTTCCATTGCTTATCCTCCAATTCTAGTAGTCATCTTCTACAGGGGTAACTACAGGCTTACCATTCTCATCCAATAAAACAGTGAGTCCTCCTGCATTGCCTTCAAAAGCCAATAGGTAGTTGACCCCCGTTTCTCTATCTTGAATTATCCTGAAACCTGTCATCATACCCTGCTTATA